>JANWVD010000075.1:248-5003 GCA_025057715.1 Aquificaceae bacterium
CGCTATCTTTGGAAGGGGTTTTAATAGCAGACGCAATAGTCATAATGCTAAGCATCGGGATGTTTTTAAAAGCCAGAGAAAAAAAGAGAATGAAAGACTTAATACCAGCGCCGCCTAAAAACTTTAGTAGATGCCCGGTTTGCGGAAAGATTATAAAACCAAGCGACGAATATTGCGTTTTAATGGACAGCAAAAGCACGATTTACTTTGACACCTTAGAGCATATGAAAGAATTTATATCCTCCCCAGAGAGCTACAAGATATCAAAAGATATAAACTTCGACGGGGTTAAGAAAATATCAATCTGTAAAAAAGGTCCTTGGATTGAGATAAAAAGGGGGCAAAGCCCCCTTGAGTATATTAAGAAATTAGCCCCTGAAGAGCTTGATAAGCCTGCATAGCCTTTTTGAAGCGCTCGTTTATGACATCCCAATTTAGGTTTTGTAAGAAAGCATCTATGTATGGTGGGCGCTTATTCTTTTGGTCAACGTAATAAGCATGCTCGTAAGTATCAAGAACTATGAGCGGAATTAGACCGGTGTAATTGTAGACATTATGCGCATCAAGACCATTTACAACGAGCCTGCCAGAGAATACATCAAGTCCCAAGATTGCCCATCCACGAAAGGCTATGCCTGCTGCTTTGAGCTCTGCCATACAGGCATCCATAGAGCCAAAGTCCTCTTGGATTTTCTCAACGAGCTCTTTCGAGGGCTCCCCGCTTTTGCCAAGGTGAGAAAAGTAAAGCTCGTGCAAGATAACCCCCATGTAATTAAAGGTCTCCTCAACCTTTAGCTCGCGATACTCAGAATAGTTTTGATTTGCCTTTGAGCGGTCTGAGAAGTTCATATCTGCGAGCTTTTCCTGAATCTCGTTGTATTTAGTGACATAGCCCTTATAGTGAGCTTCGAAGTGAGGCTCTATTTGCCCGTCTGATATGCCATCCAAACCGCGAGGTTTTAGATGGTCTCTTGGAGAAAGCTTATGTGGCATGGCTATTACCTCCTTAAATAGATTTTAATGAGAGTGATGTCCGCCCCCGTGGGATTTTTTCACAGGGAGCTGGAGCTTAACCTCGCCGGCTTTTTCAAACCTCAAAGTTAGGTCAACCTTATCCCCCTCTTTAAGAGGGTTTTTAAGGTCAATGAGCATTATATGAAGACCGCCGGGCTTTAGCTCAACCTTTGAGTTTGCGGGAATGTCAATAGACTGGATTTTGCGCATCTTGCCATCCACAGTCTCGTGAATCTCGGTTATAGCAGCAGCTGGGCTGGAGGCAGAAACGAGCTTATCGGCTTGAGAGGACTTATTTTCAATTTGCATATAAGCCGCCGTTGCACGCGAAGCTTGAGGCACCTCACGCACCCAACCGTTTTTGACCGCAATATTTTGCTGAGCAAAGGCAAGCGCAAAAGCGGCAAGTCCAACCAAAGCCCTCATTGCAAACCTCCTTCAAGTTCCGGCCCGGAGGGAGTCGAACCCCCAACCTTGGGATCCGTAGTCCCACGCTCTGTCCAGTTGAGCTACGGGCCGTTTTTTAAATCTTAACATAAACGCGGGGGGAGTTCCCCCCGCCGCCCCCCCCGAAAAAGATGGTATAATGTGCTTAATGGAATACAAGCATGTAATTGTGGGGGCTTTGCTTATGCTGCTTGTTTTATCAGCTTCGGCTTTTGTAAAACCCAGGTCTTTACCCTCAGCCCCGCAAGCAATTTTTGAAGCATACATAAGATTCGTTCGCTCAATGCTTAGGGAAAATATGGGCGAAAAGGGCGATAGATACTTGCCCATCATCGCAAGCATAGGGTTATTTATATTAATCTCAAATATAGCCGGTATGATTCCCGGCGTTCCTGCGCCAACTGCCAACGCCAATACTAACTTCGCAATCGCTCTTTCGGTATTCCTTCTTTATAACTTTGAAGGCTTTAGAGCTCATGGGATTGGCTATTTAAAACACTTTGCAGGTCCTAACCCCTACCTTGCCCCATTTTTCTTTGTTATAGAGGTTGTTTCACATCTTTCAAGACCGGTTACGCTCACTTTAAGGCTCTTTGCAAACATAAAAGGTGGCTCTTTGCTAATAGCCGTGCTTGTAAGCCTTGCTCTCAAAAGCATACCAGCGTTAGTTTTATCACCTATTCTACTTGTGCCGATAATGGCAATAAAGCTGTTTGCCGCCTTTATTCAGGCTTACATCTTTATGATTCTCTCAACGGTGTATCTTGCCAGTGCAGTTGAAGAACACTAAAGGAGGTTTAACATGAATGCTAAGCTCTTTAGCACTATTGCAATCTTGGCGCCAGCTATAGCCCTTGCTGCAGAAGATACCGCAAAAGGCATAGCTTACTTTGGAGCTGGGCTTGCAATCGGGCTTGCAGCTCTTGGCACAGGTATAGGCATGGGAAGCGCAATAAAGGGCACTCAAGAAGGGGTAGCAAGAAACCCAAGCGCCAGCCCAAGGCTTCAAACCTTGATGTTCATAGGTCTTGCTTTTATTGAAACGCTCGCGCTTTATGCGCTCTTGGTAGCTCTAATCCTTCTTTTTGCAGTCTAAGGGAGGCTTTTAGTGGCAAGTCAGAGGAATGTAACAAGGATTTCTAACCTAAAGCGAAAGAGGGCGAGCGGGTTTCTCGCCCGAATGGCTACAAAGAGCGGAAGAAAGATAATAAAAGCTCGTAGGAGAAAGGGAAGGCATAGACTCTCACCTTGACTAAGGTAATTATCTCGCTCATTGAGCTATGGCAAAAACTTGTATCTCCGCTCTATGCCCCCTCTTGCAGGTATTACCCATCCTGCTCTGAATACGCAAAGTTAGCGATACAAAAGCACGGACCTTTAAAAGGCTCAATAAAAGCGCTTTGGAGAGTTATGAGATGCCACCCCCTTTCCAAGGGAGGGGTTGATTACCCTTGACACCCCAAGAGCAGGATTTAAGAAAGGTTTTTTTGCTCTTATTTATAAGCACCATAATGATTTTTGCCTTTCAAGCATACATGGTGCTTTTTCAAACCCCAAAAACCAAAGTAGAACCAGAGCCGCCAAAGGCACAGGTGCAAGCGCCAAACTTGCTACTTGGAACAACAAGAGAAAATGTAAAACCGCTTGAGATTTACAGCTTTAGCTTAGGGCCATACAAACTCTCAATATCAAAAACCGGTGCAAGGCTTATCTCAGCAGTTTATAAACCATACTCAAAAGAACTCATAACAGAAACGGAGAAAAAGCTCAATATTTTCCCACTTGAGCTAATAAGTAGCGATGCTTCAATGACTATGAAGCTAAACTTTTCACCATATGAGATAAAATTCCAAGAAAACAAAATCATAGCAACGCTCCAAGATGGGGAGCTAAAAATTCAAAAGCAGATATGGTATGACGGAAAACTCCTTCGCTTTAGGCTAATAACTCAGGGCATAGAGACCCCATTTGTGCTAATCGGGGCAAATTTAAAAGAAGGTGAGCTATTTAGCCACAACGGAAGCGTCTTTAAACTAAATAATGAACTTAGAAGAGTTTCAGCAGATGATATAAAAACCCCGCAGGTGTTTTTAGGTGATATATCAATCGCCGGTCAAGAAAGCAGATACTACTTTAAAGGCTTTGCCGGCGAAATTTCAGCAATTGCTATCTATAGACTCAACGAGCATACCCTGAGCGCTATAATGCCAAAGGGCGAGCTAATTATGCATTACGGGGCAAAGGATTACTCTTATCTGAAAACAGCTAATCTAACGGACGCTATTGACTTTGGAAGGTTAAAGTTGATTGTTAAACCCTTCTTTTTATTTCTGTATTGGATTTATGACAAAACGGGCTTTTGGGTAATTTCGATATTTATCCTAACCTTCATAGTAAGGCTTTTAATGTTTCCGCTAACTTATAAAAGCACGGTCGCATTTAGCAAGATGGCAGAGCTTGCGCCCAAGATTCAAGAGCTAAAAGAAAAATACGCAAAAGACCAAGCAAAGTTTCAAGAAGAGCTCATAAAACTCTATCAACAGGCGGGCTTTAATCCAGCATCTGGGTGCTTACCCATACTTTTGCAAATTCCGATATTCTTTGCACTCTATAAGGTGCTCACAATAACCTCAGAGCTCCAGCTTGAGAGGTTTTTATGGGTAAGTAGTTTAGCAGAGAAAGACCCATATTACATATTGCCAATCTTGATGGGGCTTACAATGGTGGCGCAGCAGATGCTAACTCCCAATCCAGACAAAACTCAAAACTACCTCATGATTGGGATGTCTTTTATCTTTGTTTTGGCCTTTGCTGGCTTTCCTTCCGGGCTTGTTCTTTATTGGATATTTAACAACATAATAAGCCTTGGGCAAACTTACATTATTAAAAAGCTCACTCAGCCAAAAGTTAATAAAAAGGGGAAGAGGAAAAATTGAGAGTTTTAATAACTGGCGGAGCTGGCTTTATAGGCTCAAGGGTTGCTTTGGAGCTTCAAAAAGAGTTTGATATAACTATTGTTGACGACTTTTCCTCAGGGCACTTTAAAAACCTATATGGATTTAAAGGGAAAGTCTTATGTTTTAATGTATCTGAGAGGGATTTTTGGCAAAACATTGGCGACTTTGACGCAATATTTCATATGGCAAGCATTACAGACACTACAATTTTAGACCAAAACCTCGTTATGAGTAAAAACTGCAATGGGTTTTATTGGCTTTTAGAATACGCAAAGCAAAGACAAATAAGAGTAGTTTACGCCTCTTCTGCTGCTGTATATGGCAATACCGAGGTTCC
>JANWVD010000076.1 GCA_025057715.1 Aquificaceae bacterium
TTATAAGCGGGTCAATCCCAAGAGTTTTAAGAACTATCCCAGCACTTAAACCCGCAACCCCTGCACCAACTATTAAAACCTGTGCTTCTAACTGCGCTTTAAAGTCAGGCTCAAGAAAGAGATTCATGAACGGGCAAAAGGCTTAGGAGCAACTCCGCAAGTCGCTGCGGGTCATGGCGCACAAAGTCCTCCTTTTCCCCAATTAAATCCCCAGTGTATACCTTTACCCCTGCCCTTGCTATCTTGCTAACATCCGGAATAACCGGCTCTTGAGAGTTTTCAAGGTAGTTTCTTAGTATCCTATCGCTTGGCATTCTTGTATTAACTATAACTGCGTTAACTTGCGAAAGCCCGCTTATGGTCAAAAATCTCTCAAGATGGTCAAAAGCCGTGTATCCTGTTGTCTCCCCCGGCTGGGTCATGGCATTTACGACAAAGACCTTTAGCGCGTTGCTCTCTTGGATGGTTTTTTTAATATCTTCAACGAGCAAGTTTGGCAAAACGCTCGTATACAAGCTCCCAGGACCAAATACTATCATGTCAGCCTCTGATAGTCTCTGGATTGCCTCATCCGGAGCTCTGGCTTCTTTTGGCTCTATCCAAACTCTTTCAATCTTGCTTAGCGACTCTTTGCCATACTTGGTTATTTCCTCTTCCCCCATTATCTCCTTTCCGTCTTCAAATCTCGCCCAAAGCTCGACATTTTCCGCAGTTGACGGAATTATCTCGCCCTTGGTTCTTAAAATCTGCGACGCTATTGAAACCCCCTGAAGAAATGAGCCAGTAATATCTGTTAGAGCAACGAGCAACAGATTCCCAAAGGCATGCCCGTCGCATTCGCCCTTGCTAAATCTATACTGAAATAGCGCCTTTATTATCTCCTCGCTTTCTGAAAGCGCGGCTATGCAGTTTCTAATATCCCCCGGCGCTGGCATCGTGTAGGCTTTCCTAAGCCTTCCCGTGCTTCCGCCGCTATCTGCCACTGTTACGATGGCAGACAGCTTAAAGATTTGATTCCCAACCTTTTCCTTAAGACCTCTTAGGAGCGTTGATAGCCCCGTGCCTCCGCCTATGGCAACTATTTTCATCTTAGCAAGCTAATTTTAACAAAAGGTATATCATTTTCACCATGAGAAGCGTAAATCTCAAAAAGGTCTTCGAAAAGTCAAGAAAATTTAGCACCACCCTGACTCTTAAACATTCCGAGCTTGACCTTCCAAATGACATAATGGACTCAGGCGAGAGCTTTAGTGCTCAAATAACCATCTATAAAAAAGGCGCTTTTTACGAAGCCACAATCTCTGTAATTGGTAAGGTTTTATTAGAGTGCAGCAGATGCCTGAGCGTGTTTAAAAAAGAGCTCGATCTCAAAGAGACGCTCAGCCTAAGACCCTATCCAAAGACCTATCGCGAAAATCTCAAGATAGACGACCTTGCCGTGAGCTTTATAGAGGACGAGGAGAATTTTGACCTCATAAACCTCGTCAGAGAGCAAATCATCCTCTCTATACCAACGCGGAGAATATGCTCTTCAGAATCTTGTCAGCTCCCTATCTCTTCCGAAGGGTTTTCCTTAAGAAGCCTTTATGAAAAAGCTAACTAAGAGGGTTTACAAGCTACCTTTGGAGGAATTTTACAGCTATCTTGCTAATTACAAAGTCCCTTTAGAGATTCTCAGTTCTGGCGAAGAGACTATAGAATTCGCAAGCTACGAGGAGCTCCCTGAGTTAAAACCCATATCTGTTTTAGACGTTGAGATAGGTCCCCCTCCTTCAAAGAGTATTCTAAGGGTTGACAGTTTTCTTATCCTATCCCCGGATTATACGCCGCTAATAATTAGGCGCTCTTGTGCCTTTGGCACAGGTCTTCACGAATCTACTCAAGTCTCTTTAAAGCTTTTAAAAAGAGCTCTTAAAAGCGGTATGTCCGTTTTGGATGTTGGAACCGGTAGTGGAATTCTTGCAATCTCAGCAAAGCTCCTTGGCGCTTCAAAGGTCGTTGCTATCGATATCGACCCTTGTGCAATTAAAGAATGCAAAGAAAACTCAGCCCTAAATAGGGTAAATATAGATTGCATCCTCGCAAGTCCCTCTGAGATTGACGAAACTTTTGACTTGGTGATTGCAAACCTCGAGCTCTCAATCTTTGAAAAAGAGCTAAAGAATATACTCCCCCTATTTTCGTCAAAGGGCATCTTTTCCGGTCTTTATACTAAAAGAGAACTCCTAAACTTTATTGCACTTGCCGGGTCTTTAAAGCTCGAGGCGAAAATGTCAAGGCGCAGCTGGTTTGGTGTTATTCTGAAAAAATGAGAGGCATAACTATAGAGAGTGCCAAACCGCCAAAGAGGCGCAAAAAGCTCATCAGAAGATTGATATTGCTTTTTGTAGTGGTCTTTGTCGTGATTTTAGCCTTTGATAGAATAAGGCGCCCCAATGTAGATGAGAGAGACTTGATAAATCTTTCACAAATCCCTATTAGAAAGAGCTTTAGCGTTAAAACTGATAAACCCATTAAAGAACTAAAGCTGCTAATTGATAATCAGGAGGTTATAAACATAAAGCTTGATAAACCTTCTAACTTAGTAAGCTTTGATTTAAGTCCTTCAAAGCTTGGCATAAAAGAGGGTGAAAAAAACATTACTTTAAAGGTCCGCTCCGGTTTTTTTTGGAGAAGCTATGAGGTTAAGGGTTACGTAGACCTTACTCCTCCCCCGCTTAATACGCTTAAAGTAAGCAATCAGCTTTATGTAGGTTCAGCGGGTGCGATAAAGGTGCGCTCTGAAAAGGACGCTAATGTCAGCCTTGAGTGTCTTGGGCGCAAAACCCCGCTTACGAGCATCTCAGAAGGTGAGTTTTTCGGCCTTTTTCCCATTACCTTGGATTCACCTCTTCGTTTTAATTGCACTTTGGTTTCAAAAGACAAAGCAGGCAACATATCTACTATCGAGCTTTCGATGTCCCCAAACGCGATGCGCTTTCGCCAAGAAAACATAGAGCTAAAGGAAGAAACAATTAGGCGAATTGGTCTATCTTTAATTGAAAATAGCACTTCTTTAGACCCTAAGCAGATATTCATTCAGGTTAACGAGCGCCTTCGCCGCGAAAATCTCTCTGAGCTTGAAAATCTTTCCCCAAAGAGCTCTTCCAAAAAGCTTTGGCAAGGTCCCTTTTTATCCCTTGAGCGTGCCAAGGTCATTTCAGGCTATGGCGACCTGAGATACTACATCCTAAATGGAAGCAAGATTTCAGAAAGCAGGCACATGGGACTCGACCTTGCCTCTGTTGCAAATGCACCTGTAAAGGCCGCCAATTCGGGTATAGTGGTCTTTGCAAGGTTTCTTGGAATATACGGAAATACCATAGTGATTGACCACGGTCTTGGTCTTATGAGCTTATATTCACACCTCTCTGAGATGTTAGTTAACGAGGGTCAAAGCGTTAACAAAGGTCAAATTATTGGCAAAACTGGCATGACCGGTCTTGCCTTTGGCGACCATCTGCATTTTGGTATCTTGGTGCATGGTTATGAGGTTAATCCTTCCTTCTGGCTTCGCGAAAGATGGGTTCAAGAAAATATAGAGCGCGTCTTTTTATCGCGCTAAGAAAGCATCTACTTTCCCCTCTTTTGGTTTGGTTTTTGCGCCTTTGGGCAAAAAGTATGAAGTTAGAAAAGAGGATGGATTTTGAAACTTTAAAAGGTCATATTATTGCCATTCTTCACGGAAATGCTCTTTGTGCTGGTCTAATTAGCGTCGATAGGGGCTTTTTTGTTCTTGTGAGTCGCTTTCGAGATGGGGAGTTTGCTTCTGAAATACTTTCTGGCCTTGGGCATACATGTATAAGAGGCTCAAGCGAGGAGGGAAAGCCAGAAAAGGGTGGCAGCGCTGCGCTTTTAAAGCTCATCAGGCTTTGCAAAGAGGGTCATAGCGTGGTAATTACCGTGGATGGTCCTAAAGGTCCTCGCGGGGTAGTTAAACCGGGGGTTGTCTTGCTCGCCCAACGGGCGAGCGTTCCTATTTTACCTACTTATATAAGTTGTGAAAGAGCGATAAGGCTAAAGAGCTGGGATAGGCACTTAGTCCCGCTTCCATTTAGTAAATTAAGGGTGGTTTTCGCAAAGCCAATTTTCGTTTCCGCCGACGACTTGGTTGAGGCTAAGCTGTCCGAGTTGGAGGCGGCTTTCCGCGAGATTGCGGGGGAAGAATACGGTCTATGACCTTGGGGGCATATACAAAGCAAACGCTTCCGACTATCGCGCTTGCTAAAACTAACATAAAAACCAGCTCTTGAGAGGGTTTATAGAGGCTTGCAAATAGAACGGAAAACTCGCCTCTTTGCATCATGCTAAGAGCTATTCTTGCTGAAATTCGCTTACTTAAACCTATGCTGAGCCCTCCTAAAAACGAGGAGGTGGCTTTTAATATCAGCGATGCTATGGTTATAACTACGAAAACCGCAATGTCAAAGCCTTGACCTATCTGGGCGTTAAAGGTAAACATAAAGAAAAACACCCCCGTGGATAGGTCTTTTAAGTCAGATAAAGAGCGCTCAATGCTTTGATAAAGCCAGCTCTTTTCCGGGACTAAAACCCCGAGCATGAAAGAAATAAGAGCGTCAGAGAGACCAAGCTGCAATCCTGCTCCTGCGCTAACTAACAAAAACCCAAGAACCATAAAGGGAACCAAGCTCGCCTCTATGTCCTTTTCCATCCTCTCTAACGAGTTTTCTACGGGTTTTTTAAGGATGTAGAAAATTAGAAAAACCAAGATGGTCGCAATTATCCCGCGAAGTATCCCCTCTTCCTTTACCTCTCTGTATGTAGTTATACCAGTAAGGGTTGACATAAGAAGTATGCTAATTAGGTCTTCAAATATCAATATTCCTATTATCACTTCCGCTTCCTTGCTGGCTATTCTTTTATAGTCAATTAAAAGTTTTGATGTAATCGCAGTGCTTGTCGGATAAGCAGCGCAAGATAATACCAGCGAGAGTATCAA
>JANWVD010000077.1:0-4544 GCA_025057715.1 Aquificaceae bacterium
GGTCCCCCAAGGCTACGATTCTTCTGGTTTTGTTAGTCTTCTTTTAGATAAATGCGCCATTGTTTCCACTCCCGGCACTGGCTTTGGCTCTTCTGGAGAGGGGTTTTTTAGAATATCTTTAACTTTACCCACAAACAGGCTTCTTGAGGCTTGTGAGCGTATAATAAAGCTAAAAATATGAGGGAAAGCTGGCAAACCCAGATTGGGTTAATCTTCTCGGCTGCTGGCAATGCAATAGGGCTTGGTAACCTTCTAAGGTTTCCTTCAAAGGTTGCACTCTATGGCGGCGGGGCTTTTATGATTCCTTACTTTATAGCACTTTTGCTTGTCGGAATTCCGTTGATGATACTGGAATGGGTTGTCGGAAGGTTTGCCGGCGCGCGCGGCAAAGGCTCCATGGTTGGTATCTGTGGAGAGCTATTTAACCACAATCTTTTGGCGAGGGTCGTAGGCTCTCTTGGGGTCATAATCCCTTTGTTGATTGTTTGCTACTACATCTATATTGAATCTTGGACGCTTGCTTATGGTGTTTTATCACTTTTCGGTCATCTTCCAGAGGGTGGTGCTCAAATGGGCCCATTTCTCGAGTTTTTTAAGTCCTTTATAGCGCCGTCGAAGACGGCGGTTTTATTTTTAATAATAACTCTCTTAATAAATTGGGTCATCTTGCAAAGAGGGGTGGTCAAAGGTATTGAGTTTACGGCAAAGGTTGGAATACCTGCTCTTTTGATAATGGGGATATTTTTGTCAATTCTTACATTGTCGCTTGGTGGGGGTAAGGGCTTTGAGGGGCTTTTGTTTGTTTTTAGTCCTGATATCTCTGCTCTTAAAAACCCTCAGGTTTGGCTTGAGGCTTCAGGGCAGGTGTTTTTTACGCTCTCTCTTGGCATGGGCGCAATTGCAACCTATGCAAGCTACGTTAAAAGCAACCAAGACGTTTTAAAAGCTGGGTTTGTGACTGCTGGTCTTAACGAGTTTGTTGAGATTGTTATAGGAGCGAGCATTGCCCTTCCTGCTGCTTTTGCGTTATTTGGCGCTGCCTCTATCCCAGAGCTCGCAAAGGAAGGCACCTTTAGGATAGGCTTTGTTTCCATGCCCGCAGTTTTAATGTCTTTGCCTTTTGGAGAGCTCCTTAGCGCAGTCTGGTTTCTTTTGCTTTTCCTTGCTGCTTTGACATCCTCGCTCGCGCTCGCTCAGCCAGTCATTGCGTTGCTTGAAGAGGAATTAAAGCTGTCGCACTCTCTTTCTGTTAATATCACGATGATTTTAATTTCCTTTGGTGCGTTTCTCTCTGCTTATGTTCCGAATTTTATTGACGAGCTTGACTTTTGGGCTGGCACTTTCATGCTTGTTTTCTTTGCTTTATTAGAGGTTATTTTGTTCGTTTGGATTTTTGGACTAACTAAGTTTCATTCTGAGCTTACCCGCGATGCTTTTATTCGTATTCCAAAGCCCGTTTTATACTTCTTCGGGGTGGTTTCTCCGTTGTTCCTTATAGCCCTTTTGTATCAATGGGGAATTTCCAAAGCTCCTCAAGTTTTGTTAAATCTCAACACAGATATAATCATAGCCCGCGTCTTTATTGTTTTGATTGTTTTTAGTGTTATTGCAATAGCTATCTTCAAAAAAGGAGAGCCTAAATACTCGTAGCGAGTTCTGTTTATAGATATTTCCCCTATCCAAAAAACCACCCTCTTAGGGTGCCAAGAGTTAGTGTTTTCGTTGATTTCCTTCTCGCCCTCGAGCTTTTAGAGGAGGGTGAAATTCTTGAACCAAGAGTTGCAAAAGAAGAAGAACTCTTGCTTTTTCATACAAAAGATTACATTCAAGCGCTTAAAGAGGTCTCAGCTGGTCATTTTAGAGCTGAGTTTAGAGAGCGTTTTAATATTGGCAGTTTTGAGAATCCCGTTTGTCCTGCAAGCTATTGGGGGTCTTTATATGCCGCCGGCGCATCTATTCAAGTTGCGGAGCTGTTTTTAAGCTCAAAGGTAGGGTTTAATCCAGCAGGCGGTATGCATCATGCTTATCCTGCAAATGCAAACGGGTTTTGCTTTATCAATGACCCTGGGATAGTGATATCTTACCTTCTAAACAAAGGTTTTAAAAGAATTCTCTATATAGACCTTGACGCTCACCATTGTGACGGCGTTCAACACTTTTTTTACAGGGACAATAGGGTGTTTGTTTTGTCGTTTCATCAGTCTCCATCCTACGCCTTTCCTTTTGTGTGTGGATATTTAGATGAGCTTGGCGACGGCGCTGGATTCGGCTATAACCTCAATGTAGAACTCCCCAAAAACGTTGCAGATGATGAGTATCTTTTTCTCGTTAAAGAAATCCTGCCGGCTGTTGTCGAACATTTCAAGCCAGAAATATATATTCTCGCGCTTGGCACGGATGCTCTTGAGGAGGATTATCTTTCAAAGCTGTCT
The DNA here is from genome assembly GCA_025057715.1 of Aquificaceae bacterium. Classification (GTDB taxonomy): domain Bacteria; phylum Aquificota; class Aquificia; order Aquificales; family Aquificaceae; genus JANWVD01. Next base: position 2,433 of record JANWVD010000077.1, read on the forward strand.
CTGTCAAACTTCGCACTTCTTGAGACTTTTAGATTCGTAAACCAGCTCTTAGGTAGTGGAATTTACTTAGGCGGGGGTGGTTATAACCCAATTTCTACGCTTCGGGCTTGGGCTGTGCTTTGGTGTGAAATGACCAAGAAGGAAATCCCTCGAGCTCTAAATGACAAAGCTCTGGCGATTCTGCAATCTTTGGAATTTACAGACTTTGACGAAAGAGGATTCGACCATCTTTTCTCGGGTTTACTTGACAAGCCAAGAAACGGGGGCATTCGCCCCCAAGTTAGGGATATACTAAGCAAAACCCTAAGAGCCTTTTTTAACGCTTCCTACTAAAACGTATTAGCTTGCCGTCTTTTGCATCTATTAGAGCAGTTCCCTCGGAACCCCTTACTCTGTAGGCACACTCACCAGTTTTCTTGCTCTGAGATAGGGTTACTCCTTGAACGCTTCCTACCTGTTGCTTCGCAGCATTAATCGCTTGCTCGATGCTGATTGCAGGTATGCATTGTTGCTCAGCAAAAGCCAGGGAAAAGAATAAAGCTAAGACAGCTATTTTCATGATTTTACCTCCCTTTTCAGTTGTTGCACCGCCTCCTCAAGCGTTCTAAGAAAGGCGTCGAGTCTATCCTCGAACACCATCAATCTAACTTTTTTATCATCTCTTTGCTCGGATATTACAAGATACGCAGACCCATCCTTGCCCTTTTTTACATCGAAAAAATAAGTGCGCTTACCTGCTACTAACCTTTTAGAGAAGACCTTACCATTCTCCACCTTTCTCCCCCTGAGAGCTCTAGGTGAGTTCTTTTATCTTTTTCATTGCTTGTTCATAGTCTGGCTCTTGAGTGATTTCAGGCACCAACTCTTGATAGTGGATTTTTCCTTCTTTGGAGATTACGAAAACGGCTCTTGCAAGGATACCCTTTAATGCCCCTTCGGCTATTAAAACACCGTATTTTTCCATATCTCTATAGCGAAAGTCTGACGAGATGATGATTTTATCTATGTTAAAGCTCTCGCAAAAGCGCTTTTGCGCAAAGGGCAAGTCCATAGAAACAACAGTGAGCTCTACACCCTCGAGATTAGCTATGAGCTCGTTAAACTTTTTGGTTTCTGTTTCACAAACTGGAGTATCAAGAGATGGGACAGAGACTATGACTTGAACCTTCTCTTTAGACCCACCTGCTATATGCTCTTGAAGGTCTTTTGTAACCAACGTTACTTGCGGTGCGATGTCGCCCTCTTTTAGTTCTGGACCACATAGATTTACTGGGTTGCCTTTTAGATTTACCTGCCTTGCCATGACTTACCTCCTTTCCCCTATTTTAACCTAAAAAAGGTGACCTAATTTATCTTTCTTCGCTTGCAGGTATTTTTGATTATGCTCACAGGGAGGAATTTTTAACGGGATTCTTTCAACTACCTCAAGCCCATAGCCCTCGAGAGCTATGATTTTACGAGGGTTATTTGTAAGGAGTTTCATTCGTCTCACCCCGAGGTCAAGAAGTATTTGAACCCCGATACCATATTCTCTTAAATCTGCTGGATAGCCGAGAGTCTCGTTGGCTTCTGCGGTATCATACCCCTTATCTTGTAAATGATAGGCTTTTATTTTATTGACTATTCCTATGCCCCTTCCTTCATGACCCATTATGTAAACCAAAACCCCCTTACCAGCGCTTGCAATTGCTTCCATGGCGCTCTCAAGTTGACCTCTGCAGTCGCATCTAAGGGATTTAAAGACATCCCCAGTTAGACATTCAGAATGAACACGCACTAAGACCGGCTCATTTTCATCCCACTCGCCCATTGTCAGCGCTACTTGCTCTTCACCTGTTATTTTATGTTTATAAGCGTGTATGTAAAAAAGCCCATGGCGGGTTGGTAATGATGCTGTTGCTTCTCTGATGACCAACCTTTCACGCTTTAAGCGGTATCTGATAAGGTCTGCAATCGTTATGATTTTTAAACCGAACTCTTTAGCAAATACCAAGAGGTCAGGCACTCTTGCCATGGTCCCGTCGTCTTTCATAATCTCGCATATCACACCTGCTGGATAACACCCTGACAGCTTTGCGAGGTCCACAGAGGCTTCTGTATGACCAGCTCTTT
>JANWVD010000077.1:4554-4789 GCA_025057715.1 Aquificaceae bacterium
ACCCCACCAGGGCGCGCCCTGAGGGTAAAGATATGACCAGGTCTTACAAAATCCGTGGGTTTTGCGTTTGGACTAACTGCGAGTCTTATGGTCGTAGCTCTATCAAATGCTGATATGCCTGTCGAGGTTCCAAAGCGTGGATGGGCGTCTATTGGGGTGCAAAATGCTGTTCCTCTTTGGTCCGGGGTATGTGTGCTTAGTGGTTCGAGACCAAGTTCTTGACAGCGTTCTTGAG
>JANWVD010000078.1 GCA_025057715.1 Aquificaceae bacterium
ACATCAGTTATCCAAGGGACGGGGTTTTTATCTGCGAAAATCCATAGATGCTCTACCCTTTCTGCAGGGATGGTAGATTCAACGGTTATCGGGATGTTTGCACCAGATTCGGCAATAGTTGGAGCGTTGATTGAGACCTGGTCGCTTTGCTGAATCTGCGAAAGAGGCACGCCAAGACGCTTGCGGACCTCTTCTTCTAATCTGCTTGACGCAAAAGCAGACCTCGGGCTAAACAACGCAACGAGCCCAAATGAAGCGCCCATAAACAAAAAGCTTCTTCTATCCATATTAAAAACCTCCTTCAACATAATGGCTTTTTACAAACATCTGTTATTAACTTCAAAAACTCGCCCAAAGGGCGATTACCAAAGGTTTTGGCAACTACTTTGTCCTGAGACGGGTCATAAAACACTACGGAAGGCGTGCCAACCACGCCGAACTTACGGGCATAACGCGCGCCTTCATCAGAATAGAGCGCTACGCTTACTACAACAAACGGCTCAAGCGCAGCTTTTGCTTGCGGTTGACTAAGGACAAAGTCCTCAAACTGGGCACAGTAAACACAATTTTTGTTGTAAAAGTAAAACGCTATGGGGCGTTTTTCTTGCGACGCAATCTTTAAGGCACTATCAACATCACTTAACCATGGACCTGCAAATGCAAACGATACCAGAAGGAGCAAAAACCTCATCACAAATTATAGTCTATTTAGATAGCGAAGCAATAGCAATAAGATATGCTTATAGGATGCTAAGAATATAAGCTATATAATATCATTTCCATGAGTGAGGAGACGCTAAACAGGGACGAAGTAGAAGAGCTTAAAGCAAAACTTGCCAAGTTAGAGCAGAGCTCTAAGGCTATAAACGCCCGCTATATTGAGCTTCAATCTCAGCTTGAAACATTGAAAGAACATTATAGACGCGAGATTGAGGCAGTAAAGCTCTTCGGGCTTGAGAAGCTGATGGTTGAAATTCTTAACATCGTTGATAGCCTTGAAAACGCCCTTGCATTCACCGAGGTGGACTTCGAGTCTCTTAGAAAAGGCGTAGAATTAACACATCAAGAACTCTTGAGGGTCTTACAAAAGCACGGGCTTTGCGAGGTGGATGTCCTTGGAAAAGTCTTTGACCCGTATGTTGCAGAGGCTATAGATAGTAAAGCGGTTGGGGATTGTGAAGAGGGAGTAGTTATTGAAGTTGAAAGAAAGGGGTATATGTTAAATGGTAAGCTCATAAGACCGGCAAGAGTAATCGTTTGCAAGAAAGATGAACCTACAGTATAAAGACTTTCACAGAAAAATGGCACCTTTTAGAGAGGAGAGTCTTGAAACCTTGCTTAGTGAGCAGGTAAATCCTTGGATAAATATAAATAACGTGAAAATCATTAGCGTAGAAACCATCTTTGAAAGAAACACGCACATGTCAGTTGGAGTGCGCATTTGGTTCGTCAAGGAATGAAAAAGAGAGCTGCGGTTTTCATAGACGGCTCCAATCTGTTTTTCATTCAGAAAGAGATTCTCAAAGAACGCATAGACATAGTAAAGCTTGTTGCTCAATTTAAAAAAGAATTTGAAATTTATAACACTTTTTTCTATACTGCCTACAAAGAGGGCGAAGAGAAGCAAGAAGCATTTTTAAAAATGCTTGCTTTTAGTGGAATAACGGTGGTAAAAAAACCGCTAAAACAATTGAAAGACGGCTCTTATAAAGGAAACCTTGACATAGACATGACCATTGATATGTTGCTTACCCGTAATAATTACGATACGGCGATTTTATGCACCGGTGACAGTGATTTTGAAAGGCTCGTTTGGACGCTTAGGAATCTTGGTAAAGAGATAGTTTGTGTTTCTACCAAAGAAGCGTCCTCGGTTGAGCTCGTTAACGCCTGTGATAGATATACGGATTTGAAAGACCTGTTGCCCGCCGTCAGGCTGGAAGAAAAAGAATGAAAATTTGCGCGCTTGAAAAGCGCGCGTTTTTGATTAATCTACCTTAAGAACGCTTAAGAAAGCCTCCTGAGGGAGTTCCACGCGCCCGAATTGCTTGAGGCGCTTTTTGCCCTCCTTTTGCTTTTCGAGGAGCTTTTTCTTGCGGGTTATGTCCCCGCCATAGCACTTGGCTGTCACATTTGCCCGAAGTGGCGGTATGCGTTCAGAGGCTATAATCTTGCTGCCAATCCCTGCCTGGACTTTGACCTCAAAAAGTTGGCGGGGGATGACGTCTTTGAGCTTCTCTACGAGTTGGCGAGCGCGTCTATAGGCTTTTTCACGATGGACTATGAAGGAGAGGGCATCTATTGGCTCGTTGTTTATGAAGATGTTTAGCCTAACTAAATCCTCTTTGCGAAATTCAAGAAATTCATAGTCGTAAGTTGCAAAACCTTTACTTAAACCCTTGATTTTGTCGTGAAAGTCCATGATTATCTCGCTAAGCGGGGCTTCGTATTCTAATAGCGTCGTAAATTTATCAAGATAAGAAAACTTCTTCTGAATCCCGCGCTTTTCTTGGAGAAGTCCCATTGTAGCTCCGAGATATTCAGACGGCGTAATAACGGTTAAGAAAACAAAAGGCTCAAGGATTGAGTCAATCTCTCCCCAGTTTTCTGGCAACTCGGATGGGTTTTTTATCTCAATTGTTTGACCACGCTTTAGATTGACGCGGTAAACTACGCTTGGTGCTGTAGTTATTATACTTATGTTAAATTCTCTTTCGAGGCGCTCTTGGACTATCTCCATGTGCAAAAGCCCGAGAAAGCCCATTCTATAGCCAAGACCTATTGCGGGCGAGGTTTCCGTTTCAAATTGAATCGAAGCGTCGTTTATTGCGAATTTTTCAATTGCGTCTCTGAGCTCTTCGAAGGTATAACCCTCGGATGGGTAAACGCCTGCGAAGACCATGGGTTTTGCTGGGCGAAAGCCGGGAATCGCGGACAAGGTTGGGTTTTTTGCATCAGTTATGGTATCACCTACTCTTATGTCGCGGACATCTTTAATTGATGCACAGATATAACCAACGTCGCCTGCGGAGAGAGAGCTGAGCTTTGATAGCTTTGGCATTTGAGCGCCAACTTCGGTAACTTCAAACTCTTTACCCGTTGAAAAAAGTCTTATACGAGTGCCCGGGCGTAAAGAGCCGTCCATGACCCTTATAAAAGCAACGGCACCCCTGTAAGCATCGTAGAAAGAATCAAAAATCAGAGCCTTCAGGGGGGCGTCTTGGTTGCCCTTTGGTGGTGGGATTCGATTGACTATTGCTTCAAGAATCTCTTTGATTCCTATTCCCTCTTTTGCAGATGCAAGGATTACGTCCTGAGATGATAATCCAAGAATCTCCTCTATTTGCGTAATTACTCGTTCTGGCTGCGCAGATGGAAGGTCTATCTTATTGATAACTGGTATGATGATGAGCTCTTGTTCCACCGCCTTCCAGAAATTTGCAACAGTTTGAGCTTGGATGCCCTGCGTTGCATCAACTAAGAGCAAAGCCCCCTCACATGCTGCGAGAGCTCTTGAAACCTCGTAGGAAAAGTCAACATGCCCGGGGGTATCTATTAGATGGAGAGTGTATTCCTTACCATCTAGAGCGTGATATAGCATACGGACGGCTTGAAGCTTGATGGTTATTCCCCTTTCACGCTCTATGTCAAGAGTATCAAGCATTTGCTCTTTTAGCTCACGGGAGCTTACGGTTTTTGTATATTCTAAGAGCCTATCCGCAAGAGTGGATTTGCCGTGGTCTACGTGCGCTATTATTGAAAAGTTTCTAATAAGCTCCATTGCTCGTATTTTAACTCTCAGGGGTATAAAGTTTGGTTTCAGACTCCCCGTTTTCGTTATATAGAAGCGATATAAACTCATGTAAGCGATTTTCAAGCTCCGGAGTTTTCATAAGCTGTTCTGCATCTGACTTTACTTTAGTTAAGAGTTCTCTGTCTTTAGACCTTGAAAAATTAAATGCGCGAAAACCGGAAAAACCGGATTGGGTATTTCCAAGGAGCTCACCCGGACCTCTTAAAAGCATATCCTGTTCAGAGATGTAAAACCCATCGTTTGAACGCACTAAGATACCTAAGCGCTCAATTGCATCTGGGTTTTGACGCTTTACCTCGTCTGGAACAACTAAAAAACAGTAAGATTGTAAAGAGGACCTGCCTACCCGACCTCTAAGCTGGTGAAGCTGGGCAAGACCGAACCTATGAGCGCTTACTATTACCATAACCGTTGCCTCAGGAACATCAATACCAACCTCTATAAGACTAGTAGAAACAAGCACATTCGCCCTGTTTTTAAATGTTTCCATAATTAACATCTTCTCCTGGTCTTTCATCCTCCCATGAAGCAGTAAAACCTCATAAGACGGGAGTTCTTCCTTCCAGCGTTTAAACTCAATTACTGCAGAATCCATGCCTTCTGATTCTATTGCCGGATAGACTATATAGATTTTATGACCATCGGAGAGCTCTTTGTTTAGATATTGGAGCAGTTTTCGATGCTCGCTCTGAAAAAAGAGCTTTGTGATGACCGGTTTTCTGCCAGACGGTGGCTTTTCTATGACCGAGATGTCAAGGTCTGCATAGAGTGATAAAGCAAGGGTCCTCGGAATTGGCGTTGCGCTCATAACAAATGTGTGGGGAAGAAGCCCCTTACCCTTTTGCAAAAGTTTCTTTCTTTGAAGCACTCCAAAACGATGTTGCTCATCAATGACAACGAGCCCAAGCCTTGCAAACTCTACATCTTCAGTTAGCAAAGCATGAGTGCCGATAATAA
>JANWVD010000079.1 GCA_025057715.1 Aquificaceae bacterium
ATTAAGGAGGTCAGAAGATGGAAATTGGCGGTAGCTTCTATGACCGCAAGACTTATAGCACCTGTTATATGTGCGCCTGCAGGTGCGGAATAGAGGTTTATGTTCGAAACAACAAGGTAACTTACATAAAGGGCAACGATGTCCATCCCACTAACAAGGGGGTGCTATGCGCAAAGGGTTCTTCAGGGATTATGAAAGAATACAGCCCAGCAAGGCTCAAAAAGCCACTCTTGAGGGTTGGTCCAAGAGGTTCTGGTGAGTTTAGGGAAATAGAGTGGGAAGAAGCTCTCGAGATAGCAGCAAGCTGGATAGAAGAAGCAAGAAAAAAAGGACCTCAGAAAATAGCGTTCTTCACAGGTCGCGACCAGATGCAACAAATCAACAGCTGGTTTTCAAGTCAGGTAGGCACGGTAAATTGGGCAGCACACGGCGGATTTTGCTCTGTAAATATTGCTGCTGCAGGTCTCTATTCAATTGGCGGGTCTTTTTGGGAATTTGGCGAAGCAGACTTTGAAAACACAAAATATTTCATGTTGATAGGCGTAGCAGAAGACCATTCCTCAAACCCGTTTAAGCTCGGTATTCAAGAGATGAAAAGAAAAGGCGGAAAGTTCGTCGTGGTAAATCCAGTTAGATGGGGGTATGGGGCTATTGCAGACGAATGGGTTGCAATAAAGCCAGGCACAGACGGCGCTTTCTTTATGGGCATAATGCACGCTCTTTTTAAATACAACCTCGTAAACTGGGAATTTTTGAAAGAATATACGAACGCGCCTTGGCTTGTAATCGAAGCACCTTCAACCCCTAAAGACGGTCTTTTTTATAAAGATTCTGAAGGAAGACCGCAGGTATTTGATAAAAAATCAGGCACTTTCAAGCCAGCCGATAGGATAGTGCCAGAAGACCTCGACCCTACCTTCATAGGAGAATTCGAAACAAAAGAAGGCTATAAAGTAAGACCCGCCTTCGATATCTTTGCAGAAAGGTTAGTAAAAGAATACTCCCCAGAGCAAGTTTCGAAAATCACCGGCATAGAGGCAAAAGACATAGAGCGCATTGCAAAAGAAATAGGAACGATTGCGCTTTATCATCCTACCATTCTTCCAATTGAGTGGACAGATGTCTGGGGCAGAAAGCACAAACACACCATAGGCAGACCTGTCTCTTTTCATATGATGAGAGGCGTAGCCTCGCACACAAACGGCTTTCAAAGCGCAAGGACTGTATTTTTACTTATGATGATGCTCGGGGTAGTAGATGTCCCCGGCGGGTTTTTAAATAAACCTCCCTATCCAAAACACATAGAGGATTTACCAAAACCCTTTGCGCTAAAAAGCCCCAATCAAATTAAATACGGCGAGACTTACCCAGGACCTCACCTTGGCTATATCCAAAGCCCAGACGACTTACTCGTTGACGAGAGAGGAAGACCAGTAAGAATCGACCACGCCTATAGCTGGTGGTTTCCAATGGCTGCTCATGGATGCATCCAAAACGTCATCCCAGCTGCTTATGAACAAGACCCTTATGGCATAGAGGTCTTGATGATTTACATGGCAAACATGGCTTGGAACTCCTCTCAGAACATCCCCTATATCATAAAAGCCCTCACCGCTACTGACCAAGCCGGAAACTACATCATCCCGAAAATCATCACCATAGACGCTTTCTATAGCGAGCAAGTCGCCTATTCAGACCTCGTTTTCCCAGATGCAACATACTTAGAGCAATGGTTTGCCCTTTCGCTTCTTGATAGACCGCCATCCGCCGTTGACGGACCCGTGGACGCTATAAGACACCCCATAATAAACCCCAAAGCAAACGGCTACGATGTCAAGGGCTGGGGCGATGTAATGGTAGAGCTCGGCTATAGGCTTAGGCTCCCAGCTTTCTTAAACGAAGATGGCTCAAGAAAATATAAGGATTTCAAGGACTTCTTGATAAATTGGCAACCAAGACCCGGTGTAGGTGCGCTCGCAGGTTGGCGTGGCAAAAATGGCGATAAACACTTTATTGGCGAGCCAAACCCAAATCAGCTTGAGATGTATCTCAAAAACAAGGGCTTTTTCTACTACAAACTTCCAGAAAACATGAGATACTACCGCCACGCAAACAAAGACTACCAAGAATGGGCTTTAAGCGTTGGATTTATCAAAAAAGTAGCCCCGATGGTATTTAACTTCTACCTTGAGCCCCTTCAAACATTTAGACTTGCCGGACTTGGGTTATGGGAAGGCAAAAACCAGCCACCCAACGACCCAATCCTAAGAGAGCGCCTAATAAAATACTTTGACCCGCTGCCGTTTTGGTATCCGCCATTCGAAGAAGAAATATCAGGCAAAGAATACCCCCTTTATGCATTTACCCAGCGCCCACAATGGATGTATCATTCTTGGGATTCTCAAAATGTCTGGCTTAGGCAAATCTCAACAAGAAACTACCTTTACATGAACCCAAAAACGGCAAAAGAGCTAAACATAGAGCACTTAGACTGGGTAATAGTAGAATCGCGCGTTGGTAAAGTTAAGTGTCAGGTATTTTTAACAAACACCACAGAGCCAAACTCCGTTTGGACTTGGAACGCCATAGGCAAAATGAAAGGCGCTTGGGGGCTAAAGCCAGAGGCAGAAGAAGGCTCTCTTGGATTCTTGCTAAATCATGTAGTCCCTCATAGCATAAAGCTTGGCACAAAAGAGGTCTTCTATGGCGACCCAATAACCGGTCATCTTGCTTGGTTTGATACCAAAGTAAAGGTCTATAAAGCCCAAGACCAAACCCCAGAAACCTGGCCTCAGTTTGAGGTAAAACCCTTAGAGCATATCAAGGAGCACTGGACAGAGCTCCTTAGATACAAACCATGAAAGGAGGTTAAAAGATGCAGCTTGCACTTGTAATAGACCTAAATACTTGCGTAGGCTGTCACGCCTGCGCAACTAACTGCAAAGAGTGGAATACCCAAGCGTCCTTCGGACCTCTTTCAGACTTTGACCCATACGGGAAAGAGCCCCAGGGCGTTTGGTATAACCGCATAATGACCTACGAAGTAGGCGATTTTCCGCACACTCAGGTATTTCACTTGCCAAAATCCTGTCTGCATTGTCAAGATGCCCCCTGCGTCCCAGTTTGCCCAACAGGTGCAAGCTATAAAAGAGAGCAAGACGGGATAGTTTTGGTAAACTACGATGACTGCATAGGATGCAAGCTATGCTCTTGGTCTTGCCCTTATGGCTGCAGAGAGTTTGACGAAGCAGACAAGGTCATGAAAAAATGCACCCTTTGCATAGACCGTATATACGACGAATCTTTACCGCCAGAGCATAGAAAGCCTGCCTGCGTCCTTACATGCCCTGCCAAAGCAAGGTTTTTTGGGGATATAGAAGACCCAAACAGCGAGGTATACCAAATGGTCAAAAAGCGCAACGGTTTTGTGCTATTTTCAGACATGGGCACAAACCCTGCAAACCACTACCTTCCACGCACGGAAACGGACGTAAAGTTAGACGAACACATACTTGAGCACGAAAACCCGCTCTTTCTTGAGGTATTAAGAAGACATCACGTAAGCTAAAGGAGGAAAGAATGCACCCACCATTCTCGCTTATCTGGTTTTTCATAACCGCAGGCATATCAATAGGGCTTTTTAACTTCGTTTACTTTCTTGAGCTTCTTACTCTCTTTGGTCATCAAACTGCAATGCCTCGCCAAGCAGTCCTTATCTCGCTTGCAACATCCCTTGTGCTTATAGCCCTCGGGGCAATAGGCGCAAGCTTTCACTTAGGGCACAAACTTAGAGCCTGGAAAGCAATAAAGCGCTTTCACACCTCTTGGCTCTCTCGCGAGGCAGTATTTAGCGGAGCTTACGGCTTTACCCTCTTTCTTTACGCTCTTAGCTACTATTCAAACCAAAACTTAGCCTTGCAACACTTTCTTGGCATTTTAACCCTCATACTTGGCTGGCTATCAAGCTTTTCAACCGCGATGATATACGCAAGCAACAAGTTTGTCCCAGAGTGGAACACATCCTTAACGGTTTTATACTACCTAAATATGTATCTAATGCTTGGTGCATCTTCAGCTACAATCCTGACAGCGCTATTTGCCCCTCAGCTCTCAGGCGAATTTTTCTTCCTAACGGCACTATTTTTAGTGCTTGGGTTTTTCTTTAGGCTCTTTTTCAACATAAGACAAGCCTTTATATCCCATCCAACCCTCAATGAAGCCCTAAACTTAGCACACAACAGACCCATGCGCGTTATCGACACTGGCTCAACCACAAACAACTACTGCACGACCGAGTTTTACTACAAAAAGGGCAAGGAGCTTCTTAGCAGCATAGTTCCGCTCTCTTACATACTCACATTCCTAATACCAACATTTTTAACCCTCTATGCACTCATAACAACCCGCCACGAGCTTATCTTTATAGCCCCAGCCTTTGCCTTCATCACCTTGGGGAGCTTCTTAGAGCGCTGGTGCTTCTTCGTAGAGGGCAATCACGTTCAAAACCTATACTACGGCATCTATCCCTCTCAGGGATACTCGCTTCGCAAGGGCTATACCGAGCACAAAAAGACTATCATAAGATACTAAAACGCGCCCCTTCGGGGCGCAAAAATTGACAAGCGCCATCAAGCTCCCCTATAATTGATAAAAAGGAGGGTAATAGTGCAAAACATAAAAACCGCGAAGCTAATTGCAATATTTGGCTTGTTAGGGGGTTTCATCTTAGGTTTTATATTTCCCCTATTTTCCTTAATTGGAATGCTCGCT
>JANWVD010000007.1 GCA_025057715.1 Aquificaceae bacterium
CCAAACCTTCCAAGCCCTATAACGCCAAAGACCTTTTTCATATCAAAAGCCTTGCTTCGGGGAGCTTTACAGAGCTGCGCCTTTCTTTACCTAAAAGAGCGAGCATAAAACTAAGCACGCCTACCCTCCCAACTATCATTGTAAGAACTATAAGACCCTTACCAAATGGCGAAAAATCTGCAGAAAGACTAAGGCCTTGAGGATTTCCAATAGAGAGACCAACGGTAGCAAAAGCAGATACCGTTTCAAAAAGCGCGGGCAAGAGCCTTATACCCTCAATCTCCGCCAAAGCCATAGATACGAAGGTGCAATAGGCAAAGGCAAGGCTTAGTATTACCATGGCTCTATGCACCTGAGCGTCAATAAGCCTCCTGCCAAAGGCAGTCACCTCGTGCTTCCCTTTTAGATAAGAAAAAACCGTAAGAAAAACAACGGTGGCAGTTATTGTCTTTATACCACCGCCCGTCCCACCGGGGGAAGCGCCTATGAACATCAGGTTAACAAGCACAAACTGAGAAGCCTCAGAAAGCTTTGAAATGTCTAAAGTGTTAAAACCAGCAGTTCTTGCGGATATGCTATGGAAAAGGCTTGCTATAAATTTTTCTTTAAGAGAGAGGTCTTTAAAACTCCATAAATCGATAATAAGCAAGAAAAAACCGGCAAAGATAAGCATGGTAGACGAGGTTAAAGCAAGCTTGGTATGTGTAGATAACCTCTTTACCTCACCTCTTATATAAAGAAGAAGTTCGTAAATTACATAAAATCCAATGCCTCCAAGGATTATAAGGAAGCTAATTACTAAATTTACCCAAATACTTGCCCTAAAATTTATAAGATTACTCGAAAATGTGGAAAATCCAGCGTTATTAAAGGCGGATACAGAGTGGAAGAGGCTCGAAAAAAGGGCTTCATCTAACTTTCCTATGTGGAATAAAAACGAAGGAAAAAGAGCCAGAGTCCCCAAGAGCTCTATTAGAAACACGATTGGTATTATTCTTTTGAGAAACCTTACAAGCCCGTAAATACCGGGATAATTAAAAGATTCAGCCAGTATAAGCCTATCTCTTAGGCTTAATTTTTTTCTAAGCACTACGAGAAAGTAAGTGGTGATGGTCATATAGCCTAATCCCCCAAGCTGGATAAGTATTAAAATCACGAGCTTACCAAAAAAGGTAAAATCCTTTTCTGTGTCTAAAGTAGTCAAGCCAGTAACAGTTGTGGCAGAAGTAGCAGTGAATAAGGCGTCTAAATAGCTAATGCGTTTGGTGGTTGAAAAGGGCATATAAAGCAAGAAAGAGCCAAGAATTATTATAGCTATGTGAGACAGGAGAAGTATCCTATAGGGAGTTAACTCAAATAGCCGATAAAGCAAGGAAATGCGTCTCATGGTTAACTTAAAAGGTCTCTTTCAAAGATGTTAAATCGTTTTCTGGGTAGGCTTTTAAAAAGCACCATTTAAGAGAATAACAAAATAAAAAACATTTATAGGTCAATAAATAACTGTATCGTAAAGACGGATAGCGCTTATTTATATTTACGTCAGAAGGAGGTTATTGATGATAAGCAGAAGAGACCTACTACTATCAATTGGCGCCGGGGGTGCACTTTTAGGAACGTCGCGGTCTTCCTTTGCTGCAGCAGAGCGGGTTGGCAAGATGGAGGCAATGTTGCCGCCTGCCAAAGGAAATAGGGTCGTAATTTGTGGCGGCGGATGGGCAGGTCTGACAGTTGCAAAATACCTAAGGCGGGAAAATCAGAACATAGAGGTCGTGTTAATTGAGAGAAACCCGAGCTTCTTCTCTTGCCCTATCTCAAACCCGTGGCTTGCGGACTTGGTGAATTTAGAATTTTTGATGCACGATTATAACCAGCCTGCAAGCAAGTATGGCTATAGATTTATCAATCAGCCTGTAGTTGGTATAGAAAGAGACAGAAAAAGGGTCTATACCCCGCAAGGGTATATAGATTATACGTTTCTTGTTATCGCCTCTGGGATAAGGTATAACTACGCACCTTGGTTTGGGGAAGATAAAGACCTTGCAAGGCAGGCAAAGCTAAATTACCCGGGTGCTATGATTCCGGGCTCTGAGCACTTGGCTTTGAAGCGTAAAATCAAGGACTTTGAAGAAGGCGAGTTTGTTATGACTGTTCCCCCAGGGCTATATAGATGCCCGCCAGCGCCATACGAAAGAGCTTGCATGATAGCAGAGGTATTTAGACGCAATAAAGTAAAGGGTAAGATAATAATCTTAGACCCAAAAGAGGACATTGCACCAAAAGGACCTGGCTTTCGCGCAGCTTTTGAACAGGTTTACCTGGGCATGATTGAGTATGTGCCAAGGGCGACCGTTAGGGAAGTGGACTTGGCAGGAAAGGTGATAAAAACAACGGCAGGGGATTTTAAATTCAAGGATGCTAACTTGATACCGCCTCAGCAAGCAAACGACCTTGTTTGGATGGCAGACCTTATAGCAAAAGATAAAGAAGGCAAGCCCACGGGCTGGGCAGACCAAGACCCACTTACATTTCAAGCGAAAGCAGACCCGAATGTCTTTTTGGTTGGGGATGTTATATCGCCAGCGCTCGGGGTGACATATCCAAAAAGCGGACATCAAGCAAACGCGCAAGGGAAAATAGTTGCTAAATTTATAGCAGGTAGGATTGCCGGGAAAGAGCCAAAGCCCGGAAGCTTGATGCCAGATAACACTTGCTACTCAATGGTCAATGGCTCCCCACAAGAGGCGATAGTTATTAATGTAAGCTACGAATATAGCGAAAGTGAAAAGAAAATTACCCCGAAGGCAAGAACAATAAACGACCGCTCAGAAGCGCTTGCTAAAGCGACATACGAATGGGCAAGGGCGATATATCGTGATATGTTTATATAGGAGGTTTTAATGGACAGACGCGACTTTGTGAGAGCTTGTGCTACTACTGCTTTAGCTTGCGCTATTGACCCAAGCGTCTTTTCAAAAGCCATTGCTCAGACGCAAGGGATGGTCAAAACCTTCTCGCGCGCCCCTTTGCTAACTCAAGATGGAAAGCCCCTAAGAGAATCCCAGATTCAACCGCATAAAAACTACATCTTCTTTTACCCTTATGTCTCTACCCCATGCTTTCTTATAAACCTTGGCGAGGAGGTTTCAGCTCAAGAGGTTAAGCTAAAATCAGGTCAAAGTTATCGCTGGCCGGGTGGAGTTGGGTCTAAGAAGTCCATTGTTGCCTATTCTGCAATTTGTGCACATCAATGGAGCTATCCGACGAAGCAATACTCTTTTATAAACTACTATCCACCTAATAAGCCCTCTGATACAACAAAGAGGGCAGGCATCATTCAATGCTGTGCTCATCTTGCCCTTTATGACCCAAAAGCCGGCGGGGCAATACTCGACGGTCCAGCAGAGGCTCCTCTTGCTGCAATCTTACTCGAAGAAAAAGACGGGCAAATCTTTGCAACTGGCGTAATTGGCAGAGACCAATTTAACGAATTTTTTGAAAATGCCAAGCAAGAGCTAAGGCAGCAGTATGGCTCAAGCGCAAAGGCGCGTGAGCAAGTCGATAAGTGCGTAGTTCAAGAGATAGAAAAATACGTTCAATCGGTCGTTATGTGCTAAATGACTCAAAAGCCCAATTGATTAAACTCTCAGCCCTTTCTGGGCTGGGGGCTTCAGAATAGAGTCTTATTAGGGGTTCTGTCCCCGAGGCTCTCATTAAAAGCCAGCTTCCATCTTCAAAGCTCAGCTTTAAACCATCGTCTGTTCTTACATTTAAGGTTTTTATGCCGCCAATTTCCTCTGGCGGGTTTTCCCTTAGGGATTTAAGAAGCTCTTTTTTAGGTTCGCTTACCTTAAGGTCTTGACGCTTATAAAACACCTTTCCGTAAAGTTTATAGATATTTTCAATAATTTTAGATAGCGGCTCTTGCGCGTAAGAGATTAGCTCGAGAATGCTTATGCCAGAGAAAAGACCATCTCGCTCGGGAAGAAAGTCAATAATGCCATAGCCGCCGCTCTCTTCGCCACCAAATAGAACCTTTTCACGCAAAACAACATCATTGACATTTTTAAAACCAACCGGGACCTCGTAAAGAGTGATGTTTTCCTCTTTGCAAATGCGGTCGACCAAGGCGGTCGTTGAAACAGTTTTTACAACAGCGCCGTCTTTTAAGCCTTTGACTTTGATAAGATAGTAAAGAATCAAAACATAGACAAGCTGGGAATTTACGAAATTGCCGTTTTCGTCAATTAGTGAGAGTCTATCGCCATCGCCGTCGTTGGCAATCCCGACTTGGGCATTTAGAGCTCTAACCTTTTCGGAAAGAATTCTAAGATGCTTTTCAATAGGCTCTGGCGCATGGTTGCCAAAAAGCGGGTCTCTGAAAGAGCGAAGGGGGATGACCTGAATCTTAGTGCCAGATAAAACAGTGCTAAAAAGCCCAGCAGAGCTGCCATACATGGCATCGTGAATTGCTAAAAGCTCGCTTTGGGACAGAAGCTCAAAGTTTATTTTGCTCTTTACTACCCTTACGTATTCCCCCCAAACATTGATAGGCTCGGGCTCAAAGTCCTTAGGCTGGATTTCTGAAGCGTTTGAGAGCTCTGATTCAACTCTTGAGATAAAATCCGATGTGGCAGAGCCACCAAAGGAGTCTTTGATTTTATAGCCGTTATACTCAGGTGGGTTATGAGATGCGGTTATCATAACGCCATTGTCAAAGCCCATATACTTGACTGCGAAAGAGACCATAGGGGTAGTGCAGGGTTTGTTTGTTAAATGTGCATCAAGACCGAGGGTTTTCATCACTTTGAAAACTTCAAGGGCAAAGTGTTCTGACATAAAGCGATTGTCATAGCCAATAATTACTCGCTTTTTACCCTCTTTTAGCAAGACCTGAGAGTGTGCGAATGCAACCTTTCTTAGATTAGAGAAGGTAAAATCCTTGCCAATTATCGCACGCCAGCCGTCTGTTCCAAACTTTATCATCTTTACCTTTGAGCGCCTTGTGGGATATTGACTATTGGCATCATTTTTGTATCATAGGGCAATATTATTATTGCGTTATTTTGGCTTTTTGCATATTCTTGGATGTTTTCCACAAACTTCCACATTAGATATTCCCTCGTTAAAGAGCCTGAGATGATTTTGTTTGCTTCTGCTATACCCTCTGCTTCAACCTTTTTGCGCTCGGCTTCTAACTTTTCGCGCTCGAGCAAAAATTGCATGCGCTGAGCCTCTTCGTAGGCTCTTCTTTTTTGTTCTATTGCTTCAACGACGCTCCTTGGAAGCCTTATGTCGCGAATAAGAACATCCTCTAAGTTTATATACCTTTTTGCAACTTGAGAGCTCACCTCTTGCTTTATCTGGGCTTGGAGCTTTGGTCTTTCTTGATAAACAATTGAGCTTTCCATTTGGGCTATGGCGTCGCGCACTGCAGTTCTAACGACTTGCTTGATAATCTTATCTTCGTAATCAGGTCCGTATTCTTTTAAAAGTCTTGGGGCTTTGTTACCGTCTATCCTATATAAAACCGCCACATCCATCTCCACAGGTAGTCCGTCTTTTGAGAGGGCGCTAATTGGGTTTTGCTTATCTCTTATAAACTCAACTGCGCGGGTGCGAACCTCGAGCTTTTCCACGCTTTGGACAATTGGCATGATGATATGGATGCCCTCCTCGAGCGGCTTTGGGCTAATTTTCCCGAAGGTTTTTTTAACGCCCACAAAGCCGGATTGAATGATGACGAAGGGGTTAAAAATTAAAAGCAAGATAAACGCAAAAAACAAAGCCACTGGAACAACAAAAATTTTCTTCGCCACCATATGAGTGATGATTATACAAAGGGAATGTTAAACTATAGTTTAAATGGGCTTTAAGGTAGCAATTCTGGAAGGTGATGGCATAGGTCCGGAGGTAGTAAACTGCGCAAGAAAGGTGCTTGAGGCAATCTCAAAAATCTTTAACATTGAGCTCAGCTTTGAGTATGGGCTTATAGGCGGGGCGGCGATAGATAAGTTTTCCAAGCCTTTGCCAGAAGAGACCTTAAGCCTTTGCAAAGAATCAAGCGCTATTTTGCTTGGGGCAGTAGGCGGTCCAAAGTGGGATAGCTTACCCACAAATATGCGCCCAGAAGCTGGGCTTTTGGCTCTTAGGAAAGAGCTAGATTTATATGCAAACCTAAGACCGGTCAAAGTCTTTAGCGAGCTATCTGACAGCTCTCCAATAAAGAACATCGATGGCGTTGACATATTAATTATCAGAGAGCTCACTGGCGATGCTTACTTTGGGGAGCCAAGAGGGATATTTGAAAAAGATGGGGAGCTATTTGGGGTAAATACAATGCAATATAGCCAGTCGCAAATTAAAAGAGTGGCGAAATTTGCCTTTGAGGTTGCAAAAAGTAGGAAGAAGAAGCTAACCAGCGTTGATAAAGCGAATGTTTTGGAAGTTAGTGCGCTTTGGAGGAAGGTAGTAAGCGAGGTTGCAAAGGATTATCCAGAGATTGAGCTTGAGCATCTTTATGTTGATAATTGTGCAATTCAGCTAATTAAAAGACCAAAGAGCTTTGATGTTTTGCTAACTGGGAACATATTTGGGGACATTCTTTCAGACGAAGCTGGGGCGCTTAGCGCGAGTCTTGGGATGCTGCCCTCTGCAAGTATAGGGAGCTCTTACGCACTTTATGAGCCTATCCATGGCTCTGCGCCGGATATTGCTGGTAAAGGCGTTGCAAACCCGATTGCGACCGTTCTTTCAGTTGGCATGATGCTTGAGTATAGCTTTAAAAACAAGAAAGCCGCAAAGCTCGTAGAAGAAGCGGTCTCAAAAGCGCTAAAGGCAGGGGTTTTTACGCCAGATATCTGTCCAGAGGGTAAAAAACCATCTACGACAGATGAGATGTGTAATGCAATAATTAAGGCTTTGGAGGAAGGGGGTTGAGAGTTTTTATACTTTTGTTAATAGCTTTTGCCTTAGGATATGCAGAGCCAGAGCTACTTATAAGAGATTACTTTTCGCGAAAGGGGAAAATTTTGTCAATTAGTCCGCAGGGGATAATTCTAAACTTAGATAAAACCAAAGTAAGAGAGGGCGAGGAGTTTTTAGTTCAGAGGTCAAAAGCAACTGTGGGGAAGGTAGCTATTACCTTACCCCAAGATAACTTTTCGGTCGCAAAACTAGTAGAGGGAAGCGTTCGCGAAGGGGATGAGGTTATCTTATTTTCGCCGGAGGTTTGTTTTGAGGGCTCAGATGATTGGTTTTTCCGAATAGGTGCTCAAGTTAGTAATATAAAGCGTGGAAAAGCTGATTGTGTTTATAAAGTAAAGGAGCTAAAAACTGGGATTGGGGTTGAATTTAGGGGCTCGCCAAGTGCGTTCTTTGCCTTTCAAAGGCAGATACAGCGCGCCGGGGTTGAAGAGCTTAACCTAATGATGCGTCCAAAGCTCTTAAAGAGCTTGCCTTCATTGCCCGTTTTTGCAGAGGTTTGCAACTTCAATCAAAGAGAGCTCTTGCTAATTTTATATCAAAACAAGTTAGAGGCTTACGAGCTAACGCAAAAAGATTTAGTAAAAAGAGCAGAATACTCTTTGCCTGCGGGCGTTGGTGTGATGTTAGCCTGTGGGAGGTTTAGCAATAAGGATTTGGTTTTTGTAAGCATGGTCTCGGCAGATAGTGCCTCAAGCGTCGTGCTTGAGTTTGTTGGTGAGACATTCATTTTCAGAATAAGAGACTTTCCATACCTTGTGAGGGTGCTTGATAGAAAAAAGCCAGAGCAGACTTTAATTGCCCAAAGGCTAAGAAGGGGGGTTTTAGGTCCGCCTGTTAGATTAGCTGTAGATGAGCTTTCAATTAACGAAAGGGGAACCTTTGAAGCCCCGCCGGGGTTTAGGATAGATAGCGCCTTTTACTTTGGCAATACGCTGGTGTTTGTAGATGCCCTTGGTAGAGTGAGGGTCTTTTCAGGCTCTGGGGAGATTTTCTCAAGCGATGCGGGATTTGGTGGTTCTTATAACTACGTTGAAATTCCAGGGGATGTAAAGCAAACGCTTAGCTTTACCCCGCCGGGGACTATTATAGATGTGCTTGGCAATGAGGTTGCTTTGGTTATTAAAAACCAAAGCTCGGGCATTCAGAGGTTTTTTGATATTGTTAAGTTTTCAAGAGGTGAGCTCTTTAGCATAGTTTTGCCAAGACCTAACTTAGTTAATGTAAAACAGGTAAGAGGAAGCGCAATCGAAGAAAGCATTCAGGCGATATTAACTACCTCTGATGGTAGGATAATCGTAGTTTCTGGTAAGGTTGGCGCGCTTGGAATCTCTTCTAGCGGCGAAATTTACGAAGTTGAGCTAAAGCTCTTTTGAAGCAAAAGCACTTTGAATGAGTTGCCCATGCTCACAAGCATGGTCTTTAGGCGCGAGATTCTTTCAAAGTCCTTGCTTTCAAAAGCCTTTAGATACTCGCTTTCAAAAGCCTCATTTAAGCTAAGAAACTCCCACAGGGTTTTGAAAAAAATCTCTCTATAGCCAAGAGAAGCTGCAATCTTCTTTATGGCAAGAAAGTCAACATCGGCAGTTATATCGGCACTAAATAAATCTGAAGGCTTTACCTTTAGCGGGTCAAAGACCTTGTGAGAGCTGTAAGCTCTTAAGGTGAAAGAGGGGGGATTTAAATTGCCATAATCTATGATAAGAATATAACCCTCTTTTTGAGCGCTTGAGAGAGAGTTTAAAAACTCCTCGCATTCAAGGCAGAGTTCTGCATCTTTGAGGTCATAGCTCATCCTTTGAAGATAGTTTTGAACCTCTTGGCTTATTGGGTGATATTCATAGCCATCGGAGTTTACAAATACCTCAAAACCATCGCGGATAACATGCACGCAAAGGGCGTCAAAAAACTCGTTGGCAATGAAAATTCCGCTAAAGGGCTCTAAGGTCTCAATCCAGCTTACGCAATCAAAGTCCTTTAATGCAAGTTTTTGAAGAGATTTTAAGTAGGGGCTTGTTTCTAATATCTTGTAGCTAACTTTAAGGTCTTTTAGCTCTAAAAGCAAATCTCTTGCTAAAGCGCCGCTTCCTGCGCCTGCTTCAAGGATGTCAAAAGAGTTCTTATCTTTAAAGAGTTCTCTTATTAAAAGAGCAATGGCTTTGCCAAAGGCGGAATCTAACTCAGGGGCTGTGAAGAAATCTCTGCGAAAGTCTCTATAAGAGTAGTAGTTCTTAGCATTATTTTGCATAAAGGTTGCAAAAGAGCAGGGATTATCCGGGGGGCCAGCCAAGTTGTCGCTTTGCAATTAGGTGAAAGTGGATGTGATAAACGCTTTGACCTGCGTCTTTACCGCAGTTACTGACTATTCTATAACCGCCTCCGCCGCTACTTGGGTCAAGACCAAGGCGGTTTGCTATGAGTTTGGCAGTATATAAAAGATGGCCGATGATGGGGATGTCTTCTTGAGATAGCTTATCAAGACCCTCTATGTGCTTTCTGGGGATTATCAAAATATGAACTGGGGCAACGGGGTTGATATCCTCAAAGGCATAGACTAAATCGTCTGAATAGACCTCCTTTGAGGGAATTTCTTTCCTAAGAATCTTGCAAAATATGCACTCCATTAGAGAAATTATAATGGGGGGCATCGGGGGGCAAAGCCCCCCGAGTTTTATGTTTTATAAAAAGTCTTTGCCTAAATAGACTTCCTGGACATCTGGGCGGAGGCTAACCTCCAGAGGGTCGCCTTTGGCTAATATCTTACCCTCAGAGAGGATGTAGACCTTGCTTACCATGCGGATAGTTTCGCGAACGTTGTGGTCTGTGATAAGAATGCCTATGCCCTCGGCAACAAGCTCAAAGAGAAGGTTTTTTATCTGGGATAGGATGATTGGGTCTATGCCGGCAAAGGGCTCATCGAGAAAGAGAAACTTAGGGCGAAGTATCATTGCCCTTGCAATCTCAAGGCGGCGCTTTTGACCGCCAGAGAGATGACCTGCTTTTAGCATAGAGACCTCTTCAAGTCCAAAGCGGGCAAGCAAGTCAAAAGCAAGAGGCTTTCGAGCGCTTGGGGAAATGCCGGCGAGTTCTGTAAAGATTAGAAGATTTTCAAGGGTTGAAAGCTCGTCAAAGAGGGTATGCTCTTGGGGCAAAAAGGCTATGCCGCTCTTTGCTCTTAGATGCGCGGGCACTAAGGTGATATCCTTTCCATTTAGGAAGATTTTGCCAAAGTCGGGAAAGATAAAGCCAACGAGGAGGTTAAAGAGGGTGGTTTTGCCAGCGCCGTTTGGACCAAGAAGACCTACCAGCTCGCCGGGTGAGAGTTCTATGTCGATGCCTTTTAGGATGGGTCTTTTTTTGTAGCTCTTTGTAAGATTTTGACCAACGAGCATTAAGTTAGATTTTAAGACCTTAGAGTGTAAGGACAAAGTGCTGTGGTTTAAAATCAGTATCCTTATGAGTAGCTTTGGTCCATATAGCAAAGCTCTTAGGGCTGGCGGGTTTTTGTTCCTTTCGGGGCAGATTGGGTTTAATAGTCAAACCCAGAAATTAGAGGAGGGGTTTTATAATCAAACATTGCGAGCTCTTAAGAACGCAGAAGCCATATTAGAGAGCTTTGGCTTAAGTAGGCATAAGGTGGTGAAGGTAGTTGCGTATCTTACAGATATGAGCGCTTTTGAGGAGTTTAACATCGTCTATGGCGAGTTTTTTAAAGACGTTGAGCCAAAGCCAGTTAGAAGCACGGTGGGGGTTAAAGAGCTCCCGCTTGGCGCTCTTATTGAGCTTGAGCTAACAGCGTTCGATGGTTGAGATAGAGCTCCCGCATAGCGAAATAGCAGAAAGGGCAATCATAGGGAGTATGATTCTCGAGCCAGACAACATCCCCTTGGTTCTTGAGCATCTATCTGAGAGGGATTTTTACTTTGAGCATCATAGGGCGTTTTTTAGCTTGCTTTGTAAAATCTGGGAAGATAAGGGCAGGGATTGGGACGATGTTGTTTTAAGAGACTATATAGTCAAAAACGGGCTTAGCGCGAAGATAAGCCTTGAGATGGCTTACGCGCTTGCCAAAGAGGGCACTAAAGGGGCTCTCCTTGAAGAGGCAATAAGGAGCGTCAAAGAAAAATCCGGGATGAGGACTCTTGTCGAGCTCTCGCTCGAGGTTTTAAAAAGGGTAAAGCAAGAGCCAGAATTGGGGGAAATTATTGAATTAATCAACGAAAAAGTCCAAGAGATATCAGAAAAGCATGTTGGGCATCAGTTTTACCACATAAGAGACATCATAAAGCTCGTGCTTGAGATAATAGAGCAAAACAGAAACAAAGATAGGATAGTTACTGGTAAACAGAGCGGATTTATAGAGCTTGACCAGCTCACAAATGGCTTTCAACAATCGGATTATATAGTCATAGCCGCAAGGCCGGGCATGGGCAAGAGTTCTTTTATGCTGTCTATAGCCTTAAATATGGCGCTTGAAGAGAGGCTGCCTGTGGTTATCTATTCACTCGAGATGAGCAAAGAGCAGCTCATTATGAGGGCGCTATCGATGCACTCTGGGATAGCCTTGCAAAAGCTCAGGAACGGAAACCTTATTAGCTCTGAGATGGAAAAGCTCCATGCAGCAGCGCTTAACCTATCTAGGGCAAACATCCTCATAGACGATTCTGCAACCCTTACGGCAACGGACATACGCCTAAGGACAAGAAAGCTCAAAAAGGAGATGAACATAGGCGCTATTTTTATAGATTACCTTCAGCTAATAAAGATTGCACAAAAACGCGCTTCGCGCCAAGAGGAGGTGGCAGAGACATCAAGAAACTTAAAATCCCTCGCCAAAGAGCTCTCTGTGCCGGTAATTGCGCTTGCGCAGCTTTCGCGCCAAGTTGAACATAGAGCCGATAAGCGCCCGCAGCTTGCGGACCTAAGAGAGTCTGGTCAGATAGAGCAAGACGCTGATTTGGTTATCTTCATACATAGACCAGAATATTACAAGAAAAAACCCCTCCCAGAGGAAGAGGGTGTTGCTGAGATTATAGTAGCCAAGCAAAGACAAGGACCCACGGGGATAGTAAAGCTTGCCTTTCTTAAAGAGACCACAGGCTTTAAAAACCTGCAGGCTGGGATTATGACCTTTGATAGCGATGGTGATGATAGCTCAGATGAGGATATGGATATAGAGTTGGATTAAAATATAGATTACCCGCAACGGGACAGGGTTGAACCCCGCCAGGTCCGAAAGGGAGCAACGGTAGGCCTGCCGTCTCGGGTGCGGAATTTAAAAGATGCTAAACCCTGAACAGGAGAGGGCGGTAAAGCATTTTGGTAAGCCGTTGCTCGTAGTTGCTGGGGCTGGCTCTGGAAAGACCAAGACTTTAGCTCATAAGGTGGAATTTTTAGTAAAAGAAAAGGGCATTGACCCAGCAAGAATCTTGGCAATTACCTTCACAAACAAAGCAGGAAAGGAAATTTTCGACAGGGTAAAAGCCGTTGCAGGGGTGGAGCTATCGTGGGTTGGCACCTTTCACTCAACGGGGCTTAAGTTAATTAGAGAGGAGAGTAAATATCTTGGAATAAGACCCAATGTCGCAGTTTTTGAGGGTCAAGAGCGCACAAGCTTATTAAAACGCCTCGCAAAGGGAGCTAATTTAAATCTGCCCGAGTTTGAAGATTACATTGCCCGAAGGATAGAAGACCTTCAGCCACCAGGAGCGAAATTTGAAAACTTATTTCAGCAATACTTAAAAACCCTTCACGAACTAAATGTTCTTGATTTTACATTCATAATGTACTATGTCCACAAATTAGTCACATCAAAAAAGATAGATAAGTTTGACTTTGTCCTGATAGACGAATTTCAAGACACAAACACCATACAATACGAGATTGTCAAGGCTTTAGAAAAGCAAAATGTATGCGTTGTTGGCGATCCTAATCAATGTATCTACGAATGGAGATATGCAAGACCGGAAAACATCCTACGCTTTAATACAGATTTCAATCCAGATGTGATTAAATTGGAGCGAAACTATCGCTCCGTGCCCGCGGTTATTTACATAGCTAATGCGGTGCTTTCAGAATCCCAAGCGCAGTGGAAGGACCTGATTCCCGTTTTAAAACCGACTAAGTCCGGTGAGCAAAAACCAGTCTTAGTTGCGTTTAACAAAGAAGACGAAGAGGCCCTTTATATAGCATCTCAGATTGAGAATCTGAGGGCAAGCACTGAGCTAAACGACATTGCAATTCTTGTTAGGACGAGCTTCGTGACAGATAGCATCGAAAGAGCTCTTCAAAGCAAGAAAATCCCATACAGAGTTGTCGGAACGGTGAAGTTTTTCGAGCGCGCCGAGGTAAAAGATGTCCTTTGCTTTTTCAAACTTTTAACAAACCCATACGACAAAGTAAGTTTAGAAAGAGCAATCAAAATAGCAACGAGGGGAATTGGAGAAAAAACGATAGAATCAATATTAAAAATAGGCGGTGAAAACGCGATTGCCGGATGCAAACTTGCTATAAATACCTTGGATGAATACAAAGCCAAGGAGATGGAGCAGTTTTTACGCTCGCTTAGCTATTTGTATCAGGGTTTAAATAACTACAACGAAAGAATCGTTAGGTTTCTTGGCATGATTGATTTTGATGGATATTTACAAAGAACTTACAAAGATTACGAAGATAGGTTAGATAATGTAAAAGAGCTATTAAAGTACTTAAACCAAAAACATTCCGAGGGTTATACGATTCAAGAAGTCCTTAGCGAAGTCGGTTTTTCAGAGGAAGACGAGGAAAGCGCAAAAGCCGTAAAGATAATGACTATTCATGCAAGTAAAGGTCTCGAGTTTAAAGTGGTATTTTTACCGAGGTTAGAGGAAGGGATTTTACCACATGAAAAAAGTATGCGCTTTAACAAGATAGAAGAAGAGCTAAGGCTATTTTATGTAGCAGTCACGAGAGCACGCGAGATTTTATACATGACATACTGTAAAAACTCAAAACAGAGTAGATTTTTATCCTACATACCCCGTCAGCTTATAAATATGCAAGCTCAGTCAGCATCAGCTCCGAGAACTCATCTTAAAATAGGGGACTTAGTATCTCACCAACTATTTGGACAGGGTAAAGTTCTTGGTATAGAGGGTGAGAAGATAACCGTTGAATTCAAGGTCGGTAAGAAAACCATACATCACGCCTTTCTGAAAAAGATATGAGTGTTATCATAAAACTAACCCTTGAAAGCTATATCGCGATGGTTATATTCTTAATCATTACTAATAAGGAGGTTTAATATGCAGAGAATTGCATTCAGTTTCTTCGCAACAGAAAAAGCAGTCCAGGAAGTTATAAGGATTGCCAAGGAAAATAATATTGCAAACCCAGTCTTGAGGGTAAGAGTTGTTCCAGGCGGGTGCTCTGGGTTTCAATACGCAATGGGCTTTGACGAAAATATCGATGACGGCGATAATGTCTTC
>JANWVD010000080.1 GCA_025057715.1 Aquificaceae bacterium
TAATTTTTAATTATGAGAGCTATTTGGCACCTTTTAGCTGTTTTGGCCTTAGCTACCCTCTTTGCTTGCTCGAGAGGTCAAAGCCAAAGACCAACCTCTATCCCACCCGGTGCCATAGAATGTAAGGTCGTTAAAGTCTTTGACGGTGATACCTTTGCTTGCACAACCGCCTCGCAACAGGAGGTCAAGGTAAGGATGCTTGGCATAGATACCCCAGAGAGTTCTGCAAACAGAAAAGCCCATAGAGACGCTGAGCGCCAAGGGGTCTCTGTGGATGAGATTATCCGCCTTGGTAAGATGTCGGCAGAATTTACGAAAAACACCCTAAAGCCCGGCATGAGAGTATTTTTAGAGCAAGATGTCCAGCCAGTTGATAAATATGGCAGGATGCTTGCCTACGTTTGGCTTGAAAATGGCAGGATGCTTAATGAAATCATTATAGAAGAAGGCTATGCCCAAGTTTTGACGATTCCTCCTAATGTAAAATACCAAGAGCTCTTGCTTGAAGCCCAAAGGCGCGCAAGAGACTCTAAGAAGGGTCTGTGGGGGCTTTGAGCCAAGGCTTTACCATATGGTCATAAACAACAGACCCGCCTAAATAGCCCTGAATTAGCATAAGAACACAACCAATTACTAAAACCGCGCTAAAAAGCGCGTGTTTTTTCAAAAACGCCAAAAGCCCAAGCAGGGCAAAGACCACAGCTATAAAAAGCCCGAGCATCTTATGGATTTTGAAAATTGGTATCTGATAGAGCTTATCCTCTATAGGCTCGTAGGATATCATCCCGCTGATTGTTGATAAAATGACGCTAAGGCTTACAAGCAATGAAAAGCCTATAAACAAAGCATCTATCTGACGCTTTGAGACTCTATAAAATACCTCCATGAAAAGAAGCGCAAATGGCATGGCGATGCCAAAATGCACTATAGCGGCGTGCAACTTTATTATCTCCATCCTAACCTCCAGAATAAAATTAATCTCATGAGCTTAAAAATTTATAATACCCTTACTTCAAGGCTTGAGGAGTTTGTCCCCATTGACCCACCGAAGGTTAGCATCTACACCTGCGGGGTGACAGTTTACGATGATTCTCACGTAGGTCATGCAAGGAGTTTGATAGTCTTTGACTGCCTTCGCAGATACCTCGAGCACCTTGGTTATAGAGTCCTCTTTGTCAGAAACTTTACCGACATTGACGATAAGATAATAAATCGCTCAAAAGAGGAAAACACCCACTTTATGAACATCTCAAACCGCTACATAGCGAGCTACTATCAAGACATGGAAGAGCTAAATATCAAGCCAGCTGACGTAGAGCCAAGAGTGAGCGAGCATATCCCTGAGATTATTTCCGTAATTCAAAAGCTTATAGACTTAGACTATGCTTACGAAGCTAATGGAGATGTTTACTTTAAAGTGAGAAAATTTAATAGCTACGGCAAGCTATCTTGCAAAGACCCAGAGGAGCTCCAAGCAGGTGCAAGGATTGAACCTTCAGAAAACAAAAAAGACCCGCTCGATTTTGCCCTTTGGAAGAGCGCAAAGGCGGGAGAACCCTCTTTTGACTCACCTTGGGGTCCTGGGCGCCCAGGTTGGCACACAGAGTGCGTTGCAATGATTTTCAAGCACCTTGGTGAAAGCATTGACATACACGGCGGCGGGCTTGATTTGACCTTTCCCCATCACGAGAATGAAATAGCCCAGGCAGAAGCAATCACAAACAAACCCTTTGCAAGATACTGGGTTCATAATGGCCTTGTCACGGTCAATGGTCAAAAGATGTCTAAGTCCCTTGGGAACTTCATAACTATTAAAGAGGTCCTTTCTAAGTATGACCCTGATGTTCTTAGGCTTTTGGTGCTCTTTACCCACTATCGCAGCCCCCTTGACTTTTCTTGGGACAAGATGGAAGAATCAAAACGCGCCTATCGGCGCATAAAAGACGCAATTGAAGGGCTAAGCCAGCTTAGAGCTTTGGAAAAGACCAAAGACCAAGAGGTGGGCCTTTTGCAACTTCTTGAAAAGACCCGCCAGGACTTTTTCAGTGCCCTTTCAGAGGACTTTAACACCCCAGAGGCCCTTGGCGCTATCTTTAACTTAGTTTCTGCTATGAATAAAGTCAAAACAGAGAGCATCCAAAGAGGCAACATCTCTGAAAATACCCTTAAAGAGTATTCAGAGTGTGTAAACTTTCTTGAAAAGACCCTTAGAGGGGTCTTTGGGCTTTTTGAAAAGCAAGGGAAGGAGCGCCAGCTTAGCCAGAGGGAAGAGCTTGGCTTTATTGAGCTTTTAATTTCTGCGCGCGAAAGCGCGCGTTCAAGTAAAGATTACAAAACAGCGGACCTAATAAGAGACGGGCTTAGGAGCTTGGGCATAGCTCTTGAGGATACACCCTTAGGCACTCGCTGGCAAAGGGTTTAAAGATGCAAGAAGGGCTTACTTTTGATGATGTTTTGCTTATCCCTCAGTATTCGGAGGTTTTGCCCCTTGAGGTAGATGTCTCTGTTCAGCTTACTAAGCGCATAAGGCTTAACATTCCGATTCTTTCGGCTGCTATGGATACGGTGACTGAGTCAGAGCTCGCCATTGCCCTTGCGCGCGAGGGCGGTCTTGGCATAATTCACAGGAACCTATCCATAGACCAGCAGGCTCTGCTTGTTGAGAGGGTCAAAAAGTCCGAAAGCGGTATGATACTAAAGCCAATAACCATCACCCCGGATTGCACCGTAAATCAGGCAATTTCCATAATGGAAAAGAACAAAATCTCCGGTCTTCCAGTAGTTGATAGCGAGGGCAAGCTCGTCGGGATTTTAACAAACAGAGACCTAAGATTCCTAAAGCCAGAAGATTACTCAAAGCCCGTTAGTTTGTTTATGACCTTTGAGAATTTAGTGGTTGCTACGGAGATGGTAACGCTCCAAGAGGCTTCTGAGATTTTACAAAAGCATAAGGTTGAAAAGCTCCCAATTGTTGACCATGCTGGCAAGCTGGTTGGTTTAATTACCATCAAAGACATAGTCAAAAAGCGCCAATATCCAAACGCCTGCACCGATAGCCTTGGCAGGCTAAGAGTAGGGGCTGCCGTAGGTGTTGGCGATGATTTAAAAGACAGGGTAGAAGCCCTTAGGTCTGTGGGCGTTGATATTATAAACATAGACACCGCCCATGGGCATAGCCAGAGGGTTCTTAAGGCCGTATCTACGATTAAATCCCTCTACCCGGACTTGGAGGTCCTTGCCGGAAATGTCGCAACTGCCGAGGGCGCAATTGCACTTGTCAAAGCCGGCGCAGACGCAGTAAAGGTTGGCGTAGGTCCTGGTTCTATTTGCACTACCAGAATCGTCGCAGGCGTTGGCGTTCCCCAGCTTAGTGCAATTATGGAAACTTACAGAGCTCTAAAGGATTTAGATATCTCACTGGTCGCAGACGGTGGCATTCGCTACTCTGGTGATATTGTAAAAGCCCTCGCCGCCGGCGCAAGCGCCGTTATGCTTGGAAACCTTCTGGCAGGCACTGAAGAAGCCCCCGGCGAGACAATCTTTTATGGCGGAAGAGCCTACAAGGTCTATAGAGGCATGGGCTCTATAGGTGCTATGAGCGCCAGAATCAGCCTTGATAGATACTCCCAAGATGGGGCAAACAAGCTCGTCCCAGAGGGCATCGAGGGCAGAGTTCCCTATAGAGGCAAACTAAGCGAGGTTATCTTCCAACTTATCGGCGGTCTTAAATCCGGCATGGGCTATCTTGGTGCTAAAAACCTCTCAGAGCTTAAGTTAAAAGCAAAGTTTATCAAAATTACCTACGCAGGCTATAGAGAATCGCACGTTCATAATGTCCAAATAACAAAAGAATCACCCAATTACTGGCTTGAGTAAAGCTCAAAACCAGCTTGACGAGATTTTCATAACCTTAAAAGAGCTATACCCAAAGCTCAACGCGCCGATAGTTAAGCTACTTGCTTACAAAAACAAAGACCCGTTTAAAACCTTAATTTGCGCGCTTTTGTCAACTCGTACAAAGGACCAAACCACGGCTAAGGTGTGCGAAAAGCTCCTAAAATTAATCCATACCCCAAAGGATATTCTAAAACTAACTCAAGAAGAGCTCTCAAAGCTTATCTACCCCGTGGCTTTTTACAAAAACAAGTCTGCTCAGCTAATTGAAATTGCCCAAACGCTTGAAACTTCCTTTGGCGGATTGGTCCCAGAGAGTCTTGAAGAGCTCCTTAAGCTCAAGGGCGTTGGGAGAAAGGTCGCAAACCTCGTTTTGGCAGAGGGCTTTTCAAAGCCAGCTTTATGCGTAGATGTCCATGTCCATAGAATATCAAACCGCCTTGGGATTATCAGCACCAAAACCCCCTACCAAACTGAATTAGAACTCTCAAAGCTCTACCCAGCAGAAAGCTGGATAGAGCTGGCTCGCTATTTGGTCGCCTTTGGTCAAAGCATTTGCAAGCCCGTCAAACCCCTTTGCGAGACTTGCCCGCTTAACCACCTTTGCCTTAGTGCAAGAGCCTTAAAAACTCCAAAACCGACCTCTCAAACCCAAAAATCACGGCATTAGCAACGACCGAATGCCCTATGTTGACCTCTTCCACAAGCCCCTTGAGCTCTTTTACAAAAATCTTTAAGTTCTTTAAATTAAGCCCATGACCTGCGTAGAGACTGAGCCCCATCTCCTTGGCTTTCTCGCCGGCTAATTTTAGCTTCCTTAACTCTTCTTTAACACCTTGCAT
>JANWVD010000081.1 GCA_025057715.1 Aquificaceae bacterium
GGTCAAAACTTTGGCGCAGGTATGACCGGCGGCGAGGCTTTCGTTCTTGATAGGGAAATAACTAAAAAGCTAAATAGGGACTATGTAATTGCCCTTGAGCTATCAAGCGAGGACAAAGAGCGTCTAAAGGAGCTAATAAAAGCTCACTACGAATACACCAATAGCCCACTTGCTATGGAGATTCTTGAAAACTTCAGCTCGTTTGAGGATAGCTTTTATAGGATTTTGCCCCTTGAACAAGTTAGACTCAAAAACATTCAATGTCAATCTCAGGCGGGGCTATAAAGCGCAGCCTCGCCTTTGGGCTCTTTGACGCCGGCGAGACCGCCCTGGGGGCTATTTTAATCTCGACGCTTTTCCCGCTTTACATTTCAAACCATATCCCTACAAAGGTCTATACCCTTCTTTACGGGCTTTCGATGGTTGTCTCTTTTGTCTTGGCACTTCTTTTGGCAAAAGTTGCGGACGAAAAATCCATTAGAAAGCGCCTATTTTCAACCTTTGGAATCTTAACTTCGCTCTTTTGTGCCTTGATTGCGCTTAGCTTAAAAAATCCCTACCTTGGGCTTTTGGTGTTTTTGCTAATGCTTATTTTTAAGCAACAATCGCTCGTTTTTTACGCAAGTCTTCTTGGGGGCTTTGAAAAAAGAGGTTTGACCTCCGGGATTGGCGTATCCATGGGATACCTTGGGGCTTCTCTTTCTTTGGTATTTTTCGCCCCAAGGCTTGAATTGCCAAGCGGGGCTTTATTTATCTCGATTCTTTTCTTAGCCCTTTTGCTTCCTGCAGTGATGATTTTAGATGAGCCTAAAAAACTAAATCAAGAGATATCTATACTAAAGGTCCTTAAGAGTAAAAAGTTTTCAATTCTTTTGCTCTCTTGCTTGCTTGTAATGGAGGTTGCAAGCACGATGAGTGCAATCATGGGGATTTATTTAAAAGAGGTTTACAACCTTGAGAAGAAAGAGATTTACCTCACAATCGCATTTTCAGCCTTTGGCGGGGTGTTTTCAGGACCAATCTTTGGCTATCTAACGGACAAACTCGGTCCAAGCAGGATTTTTCCGCTATCTTTCATTCTTTGGGCTTGCTTTTTGGTTTTGCTATTTTTAACGCCAAAAGAGCTTATTAGATACCTTGGGCTCTTTGCTGGTCTTTGCCTTGCGCATTTATGGACAAGCGTAAGAGCTTTGATAATTCACAATTCCGAAGGGGATTTTGCAACCAAGATGGCGATGCTTTCACTTAGTGAGAGGCTATCTATGAGCATAGGACCTATCATTTGGTCTTTGCTATTGACTTTGACCTTGGATAATTATCGCCTTAGTGCGCTTTTAATGGTCATATTTCCAGCTCTTGGTGGGTTTTTTTATCTTATTTCCCGGAGGGTCTAAGTGTTTTTATTTTGGGAAGGGTTTTTAACTGCGCTACTAATCTCAATTGGCTCATCGGCGCTTGGCGTTTTTGTAGTTATTAGAAGATTAAGCACCATCGGCGCTGGAATTTCCCATCTTAGCTTTGCAAGCGTTGCAATTGCGCTTAGTCTCAACCTTGAGCCAACAATCTTTAGCTTAATAATTGCCTTAGTAAGCGCGCTTATCTTAAGAGGTCTTTCTCTAAGGCAGGGTATTCCTGCTGATGCCTCTACAGCCGTGCTTTTTGCGCTCGGTCCTGCTATTGCTAACTTGCTCCTTGCAAAGGGTGATTTTTCGCCTATTGAGCTTAATTCAATCTTATATGGCAGCTTGCTCCAAGCTCAGTTAACGGATGTATTTATCAGCGCCTTTATTTGCTTTGCGTCTTTGATATTTATTTTGCTTTTCTTTAGAGCTTTAATTCTACTAAGTCTTTCAGAAGAGCTTGCAAAGCTAAAAGGGGTAAAGGTTAAAGCTGTAGAATATACCTTAAGCGCCTTAACTGGCATAAGCGTTGCCATATCTATAAAGGCAGTTGGTATTTTGCTATCCTCGAGCTTAATCGTCATCCCATCACTTGCGGCTATTTTAATGAGCAATTCCTTAAAAAGAGCCGTTTTAAATGCCATTTTTATTGCCATGTTAAGCGTGAGCTTAGGAATGTTTCTGTCAATAAAGCTCGACATTCCGCCATCTTCTGCCATAGTTGGGCTTTGCGTGCTTGCTCTATTTTTTGCAATCAGCTTAAAGCGTCTTTAAAAAGGGGGGTAGCGGGGGGAATTTCCCCCCGCGTTTTATAGAAAGAATGTCTTTATAAAAGCCGAGGTGCTTGGGTCTTTTTGAAGCATCTCCTTAGCCAGCTTAGGGGAATTTACGGGCTTTAGACCCCTTTGATAGAGCCAGGTAAGGTAGAGCTCTCTTGCCAAGATGCTCGCAACCGCCACAGGCAAAAAGCGCTCTGCGTTGGGGGTATAAGTAGCCCCCTCTATGGGGCTTTTTGGGCTATAAGCGTCTATGATTATCCTAACATTTGGCGGAAAGTTTTGCGCCAAGGCTCTATAGAGATTGTCAAGGACCAAATTTAAGTTGCCGAGCTTGTCCCGCTCTTTTAAGAGCTCTATTGGCTCAAGAACCTTACAATGATGCTCTACAATAGATTTTAAAACACTTGCTTTTTTGAAAATTTGGTCTTGAGTGAGTCTTTTTGAGTCGGTTGGTAAGACTTTAAGAACTTGGATGAAGTTTTCAGGTGAAATTAGAGCGGCGCAAGCAACCAAAGGACCGAAGACTTCGCCTTTTCCAGATTCATCCATGCCAACTTGTGGCTTTTTTGGTATTAAATCGCATTGTTTTATGAGCTCTTCCACGTTTTTACCCTGAATTAAGAGCTTGCCAGTGCTATAAAGAGTGAGGTAAGTATCTAAATTATAAAGAGACCAAAGAGCATGCTGCACATCTCTTTCTTTAAAGCCAGAGCTTTTCAGTAGCTCGTAAATCTTGTCATAGAGCTCTGGCTCTAAGAATAAAACCGCGGAATTTATGTGCTTAACTCCTTTAGAGCTTGGCGCTTTTCGTAAAGCTTTCTTAGATGCTGGCTTTGGCTTGTGACCCAAGAGCTCATAAATAGGCTAATTTCGCGGCTTTTTAGCTCAATTGAGCTATTGCCTTGGAGGGTTTTTATACCAACATCGTTATCTGGAAGCTGCTCGACGATAGCTTTTAAAAACTCACCATGGTCTTTTGCCCAAGGTAGGAAGGATTTAAGCCTTACCTTGCCAAAAATAGATGTCATAGTGCCATCTATTTCACCAAGAAGCCCCATAGGGACTTTGACATTTGCAAGCTGGGCAAGCCCATCTAAGTAGGGGCTTATAACGCATAGATGCTCCAAGTTTGAAAAGATTTTAGTTAGGTCGTTAACTGAAATAACCTGAGTTAAATCCTCGCCAAAGACGATGGCGGTTTTAATAAAGCCCTCTTTTATCGCCTCAAGGGCAAGCTCTAAGGGGGTTATTTGCTCTGCTTTCAAAGCCTCTACCATCCCAAGGTAATTTCCATCTGGATGCAAAAGCAAGAGCCTATGATGGCTTAGATTTTTAATAAGATTTGCATAATCTCTAAGCTGCTCTTTGGGCATGCCAAAGACATTCAAAACTACCATCGCAGGCTCAAGGGCTTTTAAATCCTCTAAAGTTATTAGCTTCGGGCTTAGCTTCTCATCCTCAAAGCGCTCTGAAAGAGCAAAAACCTCGCCTTTAATGTAATAAGAAAGCACGGGAACGCTCGCGCTTACATCCCTTCCTATCAAAACCCACCTTCTACAAGCTTCAATCTCTTCCCTTGAAGGGGGGCTATATTCCCCATACTCTTTTAAAAACTCAAAAACGTCAATACTTAAAGTAGATGTCAAAACCGCGCCTACGGCGCGAGCTATTTTGATAGAAAGCTCAATATCCTCATTGCTCATAAAAGGCGAGAGGAAAATTGCGGCTTTGTCTTTAGAGCTCTTTAACCTACCTGCGACAAATAGCCCAGCGTTTGCCATTGTCTCTTGGCGCGAGTGAACTACTGGCGCACTCAACCTCCTAATCTCAAGAGCGTCATAGCCAAAAAACGCCCTTGCGCAAATATCTAACTTATCAGAGGGCTTTGTCCTATAGATTTGAGCCTTAGAGCGCCAATCCCCAACGCCGTATTCTAAGGATATTTCACAGCCGCCAGAGCATATAAAGCAAGCCGTGCTTTCGCGCTTTAAAAGCCAACTTCTTGTCCAATATTTAAAGGGCTTTGAGATAATTGCGCCAACTGGACAAACATGGACGCAGATTCCGCACATCTCGCAGCTTGATGTGTCCATTGGTCTAATTGCTGGAACTATATTTGCGTGAAAGCCCCTATCGTCCACGAAGAGAGCTCTTGCGCCAACAACTTCGTCACAAGCTCTCGTGCATCTATAGCAAACTACGCACCTATTTGAGTAATATTCAAGAAAGTCGCTTTGCCAATCGTGCTCGTGTCTTTCTTTTTCAAGGGCGCTAATTGGAACTATCTGCCTTTGAGGTCCAAAGATTGCGCCGTAGTTTTGAAGGTCGCACTCCCCGGCTTTGTCGCATATTGGACAGTCCAATGGGTGCCTGGTCATAAAAGCCTCAAGCAGGTATTTTTGATTTGACCTCACAAGCTCGTTCTGTAAAGATATTCTCATACCCTCCTCGGGGTATGTATTGCAGCTTGTAATTAATCTCTTTGTAGATTCGTTATAAACTATGCACATCCTACAGG
>JANWVD010000082.1 GCA_025057715.1 Aquificaceae bacterium
AAACTGGTTGAAGAATTTCTCCCTCGAGCATCTCTTCAATCAGTCCGTAATAGTTCGCGTATTTTAAGATTTCAAAAACCTCTGAGTAAACTGCAATCGTTTTTTCAATAATCTCGTCTGAGTGTGAAAAAGATATGTTATGGCTGCCTGTAAAGAGAACTCCGCGCTTTGCGCATTCTTGTTGAAATAGGGTTTTGAGCTTTAACGCGTCTTGAGTTTTAAAATCTAAAACAAACCGCACTGGAAAGCCTTTTACAAAGGCTATGTCCTCTAATTCTTTTTCAGATATCAGGTTTTCTATTGCAGTTTTTAGTCTTTGACCTCTATGCCATAGGGTGTTTATGACGTTATTTTCACGCATGTAATTTATTGTCTCTATTGCGGATACTATGCTAAGTGTTTCTCCTCCGAAAGTAAAGGAGAAAAATACCTCGTCAAAGTGCTTCATGTATTCAGACTTTCCAACGATTGCGCTCATTGGAAGACCGTTTGCCATTGCCTTGCCAAAGCAAGAGAGGTCTGGCTCTACATTAAAGAGTTCTTGAGCCCCGCCTAAGGCGAATCTAAAGCCGGTTACCACCTCGTCAAAAACGACCAAAGCGCCGTTTTCGTGAGAGATATCTATGACCTGCTTTAGAAAGTTATCCCTTGGTTCTTCTATACCGACTGGCTCTAATATTACGCAGGCTATCTTGTCTTTATGCTGTTCAAAGAGTTTTTTTAGACTGTCTATATCGTTGTAATTAAAGCTCAAGGTTAGGTCTTTGACAGCTTTTGGCACGCCGGCGCTTCTCGTGGTCGATGCTATATACCAATCTTGCCAGCCATGATAGCCACAGCAAGCAACCATGTCCCTGTTTGTTATTGCTCTGGCTAATCTAACTGCGGCGCTTGTGACATCCGAGCCGTTTTTCCCAAACCTCACCATCTGTGCAGAGGGAATTACCTTGGATATGAGCTCTGCGAGCTCAAGCTCGAGCGTGCTTGAAAGCGTATAGATTGTCCCCTTCTCAAGCTGTTTTTTTAATCCTTCCAAGATTGGCTCAAAGGCATAGCCAAGGATGCAAGCACCAAGACCCATGGTGTAGTCTATGAGTTCGTTTCCGTCCGCGTCTTTGATGATGCATCCTTTTGCCTCCTTTGCAAAAAGAGGCGAAGCACCTACAGATAGCTGCAAATAGGACTTGCTAAAGGTCTGAGACGCCGTTGGTATAATCTCAATAGCTCTTTTAAAGTGAGAGATAGTCTTTTCAAAACTTAATGACTTTGCCTTCAGGGATTTTACAAACTCCCTATCTTTCTCAATCGAGCGCCTATAACCAAGGTTTGGAATAAATTCCTCGCGCATAAAGAGCTCTGGTTTTGATTTTATGAGTTTGACTACGTCAAAATACCCAAAGTTTTCGCTATTGAGCTCTTTTAAAACCGTTTCAATAACCTCGATGTCTTCAGGATAGTCAACGCTTAAATGGATACTTGAAAAGTCCTCTTCGTGGAGCTTGATTGAGACTTTTTTAGCCCTCTTGGAGCTTGATACATAAGGCGTTACGTGCTCTCGCTGGGAGGGAAGGACGGCGTTTTTATACGCCTTTAAAATCCAGTCTGAGTTTATTACTTCTACTTCAAAGCCGTCTATTATCCCGCTAAAGCTAAAATAATCCGCTTTAGATTCAAGACAGTGATTTATTGCTATGTTAATCAATTCCGGGTCAATGAGCGGACAATCGCCCGTTATGCGAACTACATGCGAAAGCCCAAAGAGCTCTACGGCTTTTGCGTATCGCTCAAGGACATCTTCTGAATCACCTCTTACGACTTGCCAACCTAAAGAGATGACAATCTCACAAAGAATGTCGTCCTCTTCAAGGTTTGAGGTAAGCAAAGCTTTTACATCCGACTTTGCAAAAGATGCGCGCGAAATGACCCAATTTATGAGAGGTTTACCGTTGATTTTCGCAAGCATCTTGCCGCGAAAACGGGTGGAGCCCATCCTTGCCTGAAGGCAAATACCTATCATGACTTTATCTTTTCCATCAAAACTACATCCGTGTAAAACCCTTTGTAAAACGCTCGGTTTTTCAAACGCCCAGCTATTGAATAGCCTGCCTTTTGAAAGGCTCTAATTGACGCCTCGTTTTGAGAATAAGCGCCTGCCAAAAGGTGATTAATGTTTAGCTCTTTAAAGGCAAACTCGGTTGCCATCATGATTACCTTTGTGCCAATACCCTTTCCGCGAAAGCTCTTTTCGCCTATGATGATACCAATGTCCGCGTTTCTATGAATCGGATGTATGGAGCCAATTTTCACATTTCCTATGTGAACGCCACTAACAAAAATCCCCATTAGAAAATCCGTTTGTGATTTTGAAAGCTTGTGAATATAGTCTTTTAACTCTTCGAGAGTGTAAGAACTCCAGCGCATCTCAAGAAACTGAGTGACCTCTTCGTCCCTTAGCCAAGATAGATAGCGTTCGCTTACATCCTCTGGCAAAAGCCTTCTAATACTAAGCTCTTCCACGGGATTTTATTTTAAAGCTGGTCTTTCTTCGGCTACTAAATTCTTAAGGAAGTTAAAAAGCTCTGACTTTATGTCCTCTCTTTCAAGACCAAATTCGACCAAGGTTTGGATATATCCAAGCGGGGTGCCAGTGTCGTAAATTCTTGCGTTTAGCTTGATAGCATAAACTGCCTCTTCCTCAAGGAGGAGCTTTATCGCATCCGTTAGCTGGATTTCACCCCCCTTTCCTGGCGGGGTGACCCTTATCTTTTCAAAGATTCTTGGCGTAAATAGATACCTGCCTACTATTGCAAGGTTTGAAGGGGCCTCTTCCGGTCTTGGCTTTTCAATAAGGTCGTCGACCATGTAGATATCTTTCTCAATATAGCGGGCATTGATTATTCCGTATTTAACAACATCCTTTGGCTCTACCTCAAAAACGGCTATTATGCTCTTTCCGAGCCTTTTGTAAACATCTACCATGCGCGAAAGGACATTTTCTTCACTCTTTATGACTATATCCCCAAGACTTACTATAAAGGGCTCTGCGCCAACTGCCGGCTCTGCGACCAAAACAGCATGCCCAAGACCAAGCTGTTCCTTTTGCCTTATATAAATCGGGTTTGTTATCCTACTTATTTCAACAATGTTTTTTAAAAGCTGGGTCTTCCCACAATGCTCAAGGTGCTTTTCAAGGTCTGTATTTATGTCAAAGTGATGCTCTATCGGTCTTTTATGCCTTCCGGTTACGAAAATTACATTCTCTATCCCTGCATGCAAGCACTCTTCGACGATGAATTGAATGACTGGCTTATCGATAATTGGAAACATCTCCTTTGGCATTGCCTTTGTGGCGGGAAGAAAACGAGTCCCCCATCCTGCGACTGGCAAAACTGCTTTTCTAACTTCCATAACTCCTCCTCTAAGAGATAAGGTATTCACAAATCGTTTTTGACGCAATGGGATTTGAAAATGACCTTATGCGGGCAGAAAATTCCTCTGCAGAGGAAAGAATCTCGCTTAGCATCTTTGCAACCCTTTGAGCATCTGCCTTTTCCTGACTAATCACAAGCCCACCCCCGATTTGACTAATCTCTAAGGCGTTAAGATACTGATGGTCTTTATAGGCAAAGGGATAAGGCACAAAGACCGCGGGAAGCCCAAACAGAGACAGCTCCCAGATAGAGCCAGCACCAGCGCGCGAAAGCGCAACATCACAAGCTCTATACAAAAGCCCCATATCCTCGCTAAAATCCATCACAATAACATTAAGACCGAGATTTTTATATAAGATTTCTAACTCCTCTCTTTGTCTTTTGCCAGATACATGAATACCATACCAGCGAGTTAGCTTAAAGACCTCTAAGGCAAGATTGTTTAAAAACTCAGAGCCCTGACTTCCCCCCATAACCAAAAGACAAGGGGATTCTTTTTTTATATTAAACGCGCTTCGCGCATCTTTTTTATCAAGAGAAAGTCTATCAATAAGGGATTTTCGCACTGGAATCCCTACCCTTATTGCATCAGGAAAGTATTTTTTAGAACTCTCAAAGGTCGTGAAGACGATTTTAGCCCTCTTGGAAAAAACAGAGTTTGCAAAGCCTGGGACGGAGTTTTGCTCGTGGATGTATAGCTCAACGCCCCTGTGGATTGCCCCAAGGGATAGGGCTGAGCTTGCATACCCGCCAAAGGATATTGCCCTTTTGGCTTTTAGAAGCTGCTCTTTGAGCTTTAGTGAAGCTTTTATGACCTGCAAGGAAGAGCGAAGCTTTGAGCTTAGTCCCTTACCCGAAAATTGAGAGAGCTCAAGAAAGATTGGGTTTTTAAACTTATGCGCGTAGCGCGATTCTATTCCTGAAGAACTTCCTATAAAAATTGCCTCTTTGCCCAAAAGCTCGAGCTCTTCGTATATTGCTAAGGCTGGGAAGAAGTGTCCACCTGTCCCGCCGCCAGAGATGAGTATCAATTAGCTAAGACCCTTGTCAAAATCCTCTGGTCTTAAGTTTTCGAGCCACTCTTTGAGCTTTTCCTTTTCGTCTTCTTCCTCTTCTTGTTGGGCGTCGGTCTTTGAGATTTTGGATTTTTCCAAAACGTGCTCGTTTGCAAAGAGTGGGGCATTGAGGCGAATGGCTAAGTTTATGGCATCGCTTGGACGAGAGTCTAAGACGAGTTTTCTGCCTTCGTGCTCTACATGAAG
>JANWVD010000083.1 GCA_025057715.1 Aquificaceae bacterium
GCTTTAAAAAGGTTTTGATTTTTGACCTTGCGCGCGAGGTTTTTACAAACTCAAGCCACTCGATGTTTGGTGATTTTTGTTGTTTTGTTATGATTTGAATAACATCGCCGTTTTGAAGTTTGTAATCAAGGGGGACGAGCTTGCCGTTTACCTTCGCGCCTGCGCATTTATGACCAACTTCGGTATGAATTGCATAGGCAAAATCGACCGGCGTTGAGCCGCTTGGTAAGACCAAAAGGTCGCCCTTTGGCGTAAAGACGAAAACTTCGTCGCTAAAGAGTTCAAGACGAAAATTCTCAAGGAGTTCTCGGGAATTTTCATTGCCTTGGATACTTTCAACGAGCTTTGAAAGCCAAGAGTAGATATCTTGCTGTTTTGTTGATTCTTTATAAGCCCAGTGCGCAGCCAAACCTCTCGTTGCGCGCTCGTGCATTTCAAAGGTGCGAATCTGAAACTCAACCATCCTGCCGCCAGGACCAAAGACCGTGGTATGCAAAGATTGATAGAGGTTTGGCTTGGGGAGAGATATATAGTCGTCAAACCTTCCGGGCACTGGTTTAAAAAGCCCGTGGACTACACCAAGGGCAGTATAGCAATCGCTTACTGTCGGGACGATTATCCTAACGCCTAAGATGTCATGAACCTCCTCGAGGGAGATGCCCTTTCTGATGGTCTTTTGCCAAATGCTATATAGGTGTTTAGAGCGATAAAAGACCTTTGCGTTAAGGTTAATTTCCTTTAGAGCCTTACGAAGAGAGGGTAGAAGATGTTTTTTTAAGTATTCCCTGAGCTCTCTGTGTGCCTTGGCAGCAAAAGAGCGAACTTTTTTATATTCTTCTGGGTGTAAGTATTTAAAAGAGAGGTCCTCGAGCTCGTTTTTGATTGTAGATAATCCAAGACGATTTGCTATTGGGGCGTAAATCTCAAGCGTTTCTTTTGCTATCTTGAGACGCTTTTCCGGTGGTAAAAAGCCAAGCGTGCGCATATTATGAAGACGGTCTGCGAGTTTTACGAAGATGACTCTGATGTCCTCTAAGGAAGCAAGAATAAACCTACGGTAGTTTTCAAGTTGGTGCAAGCTAACATCCTTGCCATCAAGCTTTGTAAGCTTTGTCACACCAAGGACGATTTTTGCAACATTCTCACCAAAAAGGGACTCGAGTTCTTCAAATGTGGTGTCTGTGTCCTCAAGAGTGTCATGTAAAAGCCCGGCGAGCAATGTCTCTTCGTCTAAG
The DNA here is from genome assembly GCA_025057715.1 of Aquificaceae bacterium. GTDB lineage: Bacteria > Aquificota > Aquificia > Aquificales > Aquificaceae > JANWVD01. The sequence goes on from JANWVD010000083.1 coordinate 1,236, forward strand.
TTTAGGGACTTTAGTATCCTATATACCTCAAGTAGGTGCTTAACATAAGGCTCCCCCGATGCACGAAGTTGACCTTTATGGCGCTGGTTTATGAAGTCTATTGCCTTCTCTATAAGGCCCTCTTGTGTCTTTACCATAACAATTATAATTTTAGCTTTGCGCAATGCTTGGAAAGCTTGGAGACCTATTTGGCCTTGGGGCTGGCAATATAGGCATAGACCTTGGGACTGCTAATACGGTCGTTTATTCTGAAAACAAGGGGATAGTTCTATATGAGCCTTCCATTGTAGCAATAGATGTCTCTACCAATCGCATATTAGCAGTTGGTAAACAAGCAAAAGAGATGCTTGGCAAAACGCCGGAAAATATAAGAACTGTAAGACCTCTTAGAGACGGCGTTATTACGGACTTTGAGGCGACAAAAATTATGCTCTCTTACTATATTACAAAGTCCATAAGCGGGGGAATATTTAAGCCAAAGCCAAGGGTAGTAATAGGTGTTCCATCTGGCGTTACGCAAGTTGAAAAAAGAGCTGTCATAGATGCGGCAAAGAGCGCGGGCGCAAGAGAGGTATATCTCATATCCGAGCCTATGGCGGCTGCCATAGGGGCTGAGTTGCCAGTCGAAGAGCCAGTTGGCAATATGATAGTGGACATAGGCGGTGGGACTACGGAAATCGCGGTCATATCCCTTGCTGGGATAGTAGTCTCAAGCTCGCTCAGAATAGCAGGGGACGAGATGACGGATGCCGTTGCACAGTTTATAAAGCGAAAGCACAACCTTCTTATAGGGGAACAAACCGCAGAGCGTGCAAAGATTGAGCTTGGCAGTGCATCAATTGAAAACAGCTTCCAAAAAGAGCTCGAGATAAAAGGAAGGGATATAACAGGGCTTCCGCGAACGATTAAAATAACCAGCGAGGAGATAGCTCAGGCACTTGAGGATGTAGTAGCTGCAATTATAAATGCTATAAAATCAACGCTTGAACGAACCCCGCCTGAGCTTGCATCAGATATTGCAGAAAGGGGTATAGTTCTTGCAGGTGGGGGCTCTTTGCTTAAAAACTTAGACAAAAGGGTAGAAAAAGAAACAGGAATTAAGACGCTTTATTGCGAAGACCCAATCACAGCAGTTGCAAGGGGAGTAGGCAAGGTTCTTGATAACATAGAAGTTATAAGAAAAGTCGCCATGCCATGAAGCGCCATGCCGTTAGGCTGGCTTTATTGGCACTTGGAATACTAATCTATCAGCTTAAGCTCTCAACATTACCCATCCTTGATAAAGTATATTGGGCATTGACCATCTTCTTAATGCCGGCATACGAGCTAAAAAACTCCCTTGAAACAAAAGCGGGGGAATTATTAAGCCAATACATACTCTTACACAATGTTCAAAGAGAAAACGCTATCTTAAAACGCCAAATAGCGGAATTAAACACCCTTAGCGCAGAGCTAAAGGTCTGCAAACAAGAGCTTAAAACCCTGAGCGAGCATACAGGAATAAAAGCTGAGTATTCACAAATAGGCGCGCTTCCAGCGCGCGTTCTTGGATACGACCCATTAGGATACGATAGGTTTTTGTTAATAGACAGGGGGATGAGCGCCGGCGTTGAGAGAGGCATGTTAGTAATTGTAGGTGAAGAGCTCTTAGGGGTTGTGGAGCAGGTCTTTACTCAAAGCTCGCGCGTAAAGACGCTTTACTCTCAGGACTTTAGCATTAGCGTAAGCCTTGAAGATAAGGCATACATATACCGCGGTGGCTTTCCGGTCGGGAGTCTTCTCTTCGTCAGAAGCGAGGACAAAGTCCAGGCAGGTCAAGAGGTAGTCTTGAGGGCAAATGGGCTGAGTGGTTTAAGGATAGGCTATGTCGCTTCCGTTGGTCCAGATAGCGGGGAGTTTTTTAAACAAGTCTATGTAAAGCCTGCTATAGACACAAGGCGAGTAAAAACCTGCGTTATTTTAAGGAGAAAGCTGTGAAGTTTTATTTCATAGTTGTTTTTCTCTCTTACATACAGAGTTCTATATTAGTTAACTTGTTTTCGAATGGGCTTATGGTCCCAGATTTGGTGCTTTGTTCTTACTTTCTCGAGCTCTTAAAAAACGGGGATAGATGGGGTTTAAAAGGGGTTTTTTCTGGCTCAGTGCTTGATATCTTACAGGACTCTGCTGGGCTTTACATATCAAGACAGATACTCTTCGGTCTTATTTATGAGATAATTGAAGAAAAGTTGCAATTTCCAAGCAGAATTTCAAAAACGCTTGCTTATGTAATAATTGCAACAAGTGTCAAGCTATTTACGATACTTTTGTTTAGCTTTAAACACGACTGGAGTTTAAGCCCTACATTGTTAATCTTGGGAATGTTTTTAGAAGCGCTATATGTATATAGGTTTTGTAGGTAGTGAGTAGGAGAAGGTTTTTATTTGTTTTTTTAATAGGAATTTTGCTATATTTACTGATATTAATAAGGCTTTTTTATCTTCAGGTAGTAAAAGGAGAATATTACCAAGACCTCGCGAAAAGAAATTACATAAGACGCAGAGTGCTATATGCTCAAAGGGGTAATATAACGGACAGAAACGGAAATCTATTAGCTTATGATGTCCCAAAACACTATCTGATGTTAGATTATCAGAAACTGGAAGACAAAAACGAGCTTGAGGAAGTCCTAAACAACATCAAAGCAATATTTGGAAAAACCGTAGAAGCGAAAATGTCAAAAGCGATAGAACCCATAGTTTTATTTAGGTTAGAAACCCAAGAGGAGCTCGACAGGTTTTACAACAACGCTTATAATCTACCCGGGGTCTTCACAAGCGTAGTTCCTGAAAGGAGGTATCCCTTTGGCGAGCTCTTTTGTCATGTAATTGGATATACATCCTTACCCGATAAGCGAATTTTTGAAAAATTCAAACGAAGAATAGGTCCGCAAAGTCTTGTGGGTATGAGCGGTCTTGAAAAATCTCAAGACGAGAAGCTGCTTGGATGGGTAGGAACTGAGGAGATTGTCGTAAATGCGGCTGGTAGGATAGTAAGGACAATCGGCGAGAGTAAACCTTCGATGGGCTTTAGTTTAAAAATAAGTTTAGACGTTAGGTTGCAAGCAATATGCAAAGAAGTGTTTGAGTCATCGAGGCAAAAGGCGGGAGGGATAATTGTCATAGACCCTAGAAACGGCGAGGTTTTAGCACTCTATAGCCACCCAGTTTTTAACCCAGAAAGGCTCCGTGAAAATTGGGATAACCTGATAAAAGACCCTTTGGCGCCGCTTCTTAACAGAGTTCTTAACGCAAGATATCCGCCAGCTTCGGTCGTAAAGCCTGCTTTAGGGGTCGCCTTGCTTGAAAAGGGGGTATCTGCAAGGGAAAAAGTAAACTGCAAAGGGCATATGGAGC
>JANWVD010000084.1 GCA_025057715.1 Aquificaceae bacterium
TAAACCTAAGCTCAAAAGAAAGAAGCTCCTACCTCAGGATAAAAAGAAAAGGCGATGCTTTGGAGGAAAGGGAATACCTCTTTTCTCTCAAACCCGTTCTTTACGAGATGCTTGACTTTATTAGGCACATTCCCGGAGATTACATCTGACATAGCAAGTGGGAAATTGAGGTGGGTAATATCATAATTACTTGACAAAAGTAGGCTAAAGATTATTATAAAAAGTAATGTAAAGTTGGAGAGTGAAGATGTTTAGCAAGAATATGCTTTCAAAGAGAACTCTTGATTTGCTTGAGAGTGCAGAAGCAGTAGCAAGAGCGCTAAATGAGTATAAGACTGATACAGAGCACCTTCTGATTGCGCTTTTAGAGGACGAAAATTCCACGCTTTCAAAGCTGCTTAAGAGCAAGGGTACCGAACCATCTGAATTAAAGACGAAGGTCAAAGACTACCTAAAGAAGATATCAGCCGAGGTGAAAAGAATCGCTTCTCAAGAATCAAAAAGATTCATAGAACTAAGAGCAAAACTAATAGAGATAAAATCAAGCATAAATCAATTGCAATCCGAGCTATTAAAAGTAGAATCAGAGCTTAAAAAACTTAATGACGAATATGCAAAAGCATCAAGATACTGGGATATATGGCATGCAGAAAACCTAAAGTTAGAAAAAGCAAGGCTTGAGCAGATAAAAACAGAACTGATATCAAGAATTCAATCAATTACGAAAGTCCTTGAGGCGCAATTTGAACCTCAAGATGTAAGAGCGTTTGTAAACAATAAGATGGGGATAGATGCCCTTATTAAAAAAGCAGTGGAGACTTCTGATGTTGTAAAACAGATTTCAGAGCTCGGGCTCAGCGAGGAGCGCTACTTTGACCTAATTTACAAAGAGCTCTTTGGCAAAGAGCCGGTTTTTGACTATTCAAAAAAGCTATCTCAGGTCCTCGAAAAAGCTCAGGAAAAGGCTATTGCAGAAGGGCTATCAAGAGTGGAAGTTTATCATGTAGTTGCAAGTTTGCTCGAGCAAAGGGACTCAATTGCTGGCAAACTTCTTAGCGATATCATAGGAGGAGAGAATATGAAAGAAGAGGAGCTAAAAGAACAAGAAAAGAGCGCGCTTGAGCGCTTTGGCACAAATTTAACAAAGCTTGCAAAAGAGGGCAAGTTAGACCCGGTAATAGGAAGAGAAGAAGAGATTAATCAAGTTATTGAGGTGCTCCTTAGGAAAAACAAGAACAACCCGGTATTGGTAGGAGACCCGGGCGTTGGGAAAACTGCCATAGTTGAAGGTCTTGCTCAAAGAATAGCAAACGATGAGGTGCCTCAGGACCTAAAAAATAGGGTCTTGATAAGCATAGACTTAGCTTCCATGATTGCAGGCACAAAATACAGGGGCGAATTCGAGGAAAGACTTAAAAATCTTCTTGAAGAGGTGAAATCAAACCCGGAAATCATCCTCTTCATAGACGAAATCCATACTGTCGTAGGAGCTGGTAAATCAGAAGGGGCAATGGATGCAGGGAATATGCTAAAACCCGCGCTTGCGCGCGGAGAGATAAGGCTAATAGGGGCAACCACGATAGAAGAATACAGAAAACACATAGAAAAAGACCCAGCGCTCGAAAGACGCTTCCAGCCAATAATGGTAGAAGAACCGTCGGAAGACGACGCAAAGGCTATTCTATACGGGCTAAGACCAAGGCTTGAGCGCCATCACAAGGTAAGTATCTCCGATAAAGCCATAGAAGCAGCTGTAAAGCTCACAAAGCGCTATATTAACTTTCGGAAGCTACCAGACAAAGCAATTGACGCACTTGACCAAGCATGTGCAAAGAAAAAGCTACTTCTTAACATAGAAGACCCGAAAATCCAAGAGCTTGAACGCAAGATAAAGCAGCTTCAAGAGCAAATCAATAGGGCATTCTTAGAAGGAAACTACGAACTCGAAGCGTCCTTGAAGTCTGATATGTTATCTCTTCAAAGACAAATAGACAAGCTAAAGTCGAAAAATCCAAAGGTTGAGGAAATAAAACAAAAGCTAAATAACCTCGACGAGCTTATTATCCAAGCCTCAGAAAGGGGAGATTATGAGACAGAAGCGAATTTGAAAATCCAGAAAATCAACCTTGAAAAGGAATTAAAAGCCATAGAAAACAAAAGGGCAAAAGAACTCGTTGTTGACGAAGAAGATATTGCAACGATAGTATCTCGCTGGAGCGGAGTTCCCGTTAGCAAAATAAAAGAAGAGGAGAGCGAAAAGCTATTAAAGCTTGAAGAAGAGCTTCACAAAAGAGTTATTAATCAAGAACATGCAGTAAAAGTTGTTGCGGAGGCGATTAGGCGCGCAAGGGCTGGATTAAAAGACCCGAAAAGACCCATAGCGAGCTTTCTATTTCTTGGACCAACCGGCGTTGGGAAAACTGAGCTATCAAAAGCTCTTGCAGAGCTCTTATTTAACGACGAGGAGACGCTAATCAGACTTGATATGTCTGAATACAAGGAAGAGCACAGCATCGCTAAGTTAATTGGTGCACCGCCTGGGTATGTAGGCTATGAAGAAGGAGGCAAGCTAACAGAGGCAGTCAGGAGAAATCCCTACTGCGTTATATTGCTCGATGAAGTGGAAAAGGCACACCCGCGGGTCTTTGACCTGTTTTTGCAAGTTTTAGACGACGGAAGATTAACGGATTCTCAGGGAAGAACAATTGATTTTCGCAATTCCGTGATAATTATGACTTCAAATATCGGCTCTCAATATTTACTTGACATAGAAGACTTTCAATCTGCTCAAGAAAAAGTCCTTTCAGAGTTGAGATTTTATTTCAGACCAGAATTTCTAAATAGAATAGAGGAAGTCATAGTCTTTAAGCCGCTTGGTAAGAAAGAACTCGAACAAATTCTTGAGTTAATGCTTAATTCAATACGCTCAAGACTTTCAGAAAGAGGTATCTCATTAGAGTTAACCGACAGCGCAAAGGACTATTTTATAAATCTCGGCTTTGAACCAACCTTTGGCGCAAGACCACTCAGAAGGACCTTGCAAAAACACCTTGAAAACCAGATTGCCAACATGATAATTAGCTCAAAACTCTCCGAAGGACGAAAAGTCATAGCAGACTTCAAGGACGGCAAATTGGACTTCATTATTTCGTAAAAAACGCCCGCTTCGCGGGCAAAAAATCTGCGCGCCTGAAAGGCGCGCGTTTTAGATTTATAAAAAATGGGCTATAGAGACTTAAGAGAGTTTTTGAAAGCCTTGGAAAGCCTCGGGGAGCTCGCCAAAATCAAAGAATCAGTGTCTCCAATTTTAGAAATAACGGAGATTACGGATAGAGTTTGTAAGATGCCAAACGGTGGAAAGGCGTTGCTTTTTGAAAATGTAGAGGGATATCAATCAAGCGTTTTGACAAACCTTTATGGCTCAGAGAGAAGAATTAAATTGGCGCTTGGATGGGAAAACCTTGAGGATATTGGTTGGAAATTATATAAGCTCTTAAGACCTGAAATACCAAATACCTTTCTCGAGAAGTTGAAGAAGCTCCCGGAGCTTAAAAAATTAAACGATTCATTACCAAGAATCGTAAAAGATGGAGCGATTAGAGCAAATATAAAAAAAGACAAAGTTGACGTTTTAGAATTTCCAATTCTTCAAGGTTGGCCAAAAGACGGCGGAAGATACATAACGTTCGCTCAGGTCGTCACAAAGGACCCAGAGAGTGCGGTAAGGAATGTTGGGCTTTATAGAATTCAAGTGTTGTCTCCAAGCGAGCTCATAATCCATTGGCAAATCCATAAAGATGGTAATCACCACTATTGGAAGGCAAAAAGGCTGAATAAGCGCCTTGATGTTGCCATTGTGATTGGTGGAGACCCAGTTTTACCATACGTTGCCTCCGCACCTTTACCTCCCGAGGTTGACGAATATCTCTTTGCAGGACTTATAAAAGAGGATGGAATAGAGTTAATCAAGGGTTTAACAATTGATATTGAATATCCCGCAAGTGCGGAGATAGTCATAGAAGGGTATGTTGACCCAGCAGAGCCTTTAGTGGACGAGGGTCCATTCGGAGACCACACTGGGTTTTATACGCCAGTGGATAAATACCCAAAGATGAAAATAACTGCAATTTTACACAGGGAAAGACCAATATACCTCACTACAATAGTTGGTAAGCCGCCTCAGGAGGATAAATATCTTGGTTTTGCCACCGAGAGAATATTCCTTCCTCTTATTAAGTTCAACCTGCCTGAAGTAGTTGATTATCACCTACCCGCAGAGGGGTGTTTTCATAATTTTTGCTTTGTGTCTATAAAGAAAAGATACCCAGGACACGCTTTTAAGGTTGCATACGCGCTCCTTGGTCTTGGTCTTATGTCCCTTACAAAGCACATAGTTGTTTTTGACGACGGTATAAATGTCCATGACTTTGGTGAGGTTTTATGGGCTTGGGGTAATAATGTTGACCCTTCAAGGGATGTTTTAATAATTAAAGGCGCGATAGATGTTCTTGACCACAGCACAAACGAAGTCGGATTTGGCGGAAAGATGATTATAGATGCAACTACCAAACTAAAGCAAGAGAACTATACC
>JANWVD010000085.1 GCA_025057715.1 Aquificaceae bacterium
CCATCGCAGTAAGGTCCGGCGCCAATACCTATTTTTATAGCACTCGTTTTGTCAGAAAGTCGCTTTGGAATATCTGCTGGCACGCTTTCAAAAATAATCATAAACGCTCCCGCATTATCAAGAGCAATCGCATCCTCTTCAACCAAAGAAGCTTCGTCGCCCTTACCAACAAGTCTATACCCACCTATGACATTCACGCTTTGCGGGGTTAAACCAACGTGTCCTACGACGGGTATGCCGACTTGCAAAAGTCTTTTTATAATGTCTGAGAGATAAGCACCGCCCTCGAGCTTAACTGCGTTTGCACCTGTCTCTTTCATGACCCTTGCGCAATTTACGATAGCTTGTTCAACCCCGAGCTGATAGCTCATAAATGGCATATCTACGATAAGAAAAGTATTAGGGGCACCTTTTCTTACCGCTTTCGAGTGGTATATGGTTTCTTCCAAGCTCACAGAGAGGGTGGTTTGATTACCTTGAAATACCATCCCAAGAGAGTCGCCAACTAACAAACAATCAACACCAGCACTTTCGCAAAGCTGCGCGCTAAGATAATCGTAAGTTGAGACCATTACTATCTTTTCGCCAGAGGACTTTTTCCGCTTAAGGTCTCTTATCGTTAGCCCCTTCATGAGCCGTTTACGTTCTTAAGAGTGTCTAAAAGATTCCTCGTTACATCTTTAAGGGTTTGAATATCGTCCATGTCTCGCATCAGCTTAACAAGCTGGAGAAGATGAGGCAAAAGCTCGTCACGATGTGGTCCGTCGCCTACTTTAAGCTGGTATGCACTCGCAGTGATTGGGTTTATGATGGAGTTTGCTATCTTTCTTGCGCTAAGGCGGTCTTGGGTATTTAGAAGGTCTTCGAGGCTTGGTTGGACTTTTCTAAGAAGGTTTAGACCTATTTCAAACTCCTTAGACATTCAGGGTCCTCCGGTAAGGTTAATTTTAACCCAAGGTCGTCAATAGAATCCTCGGTCGTAAGACCGAGCTTATCTAGGAGTTTCTCCACGCTTAGCCATCTTTTTAGCACCATACCCTGAGTGATAAGCCTAAGAAAAGGCTCCTTATGAGGCGTCATCCCAAGGTCATAAAAAAACTTTTGGAAAAACCGTGCGTAAAGAAGATGAAGGACGGCATGCTCAATTCCGCCTATGTAAAAATCAACTGGCATCCAGGTTGATACAAGCGACACATCGAATGGTTTCTCAGTATTTTTAGAGTCGCAAAATCTTAGAAAATACCAACTTGAGTCGAAAAAGGTATCCATCGTGTCTGTTTCGCGTCTTGCAGCTGAGCCACAAAGCGGACAACTCACATTTACAAAATCTCGCGAGGACTCTAAGGGGTTTCCGTGACCCGTGATTGACACATCTGTAGGTAGTAAAACAGGAAGGTCTTCGTCTCTTAAAGGCACTATTCCGCAAGAGGGGCAATGGATTATAGGTATGGGAGTTCCCCAATAGCGTTGTCGGGATATGTTCCAGTCTCTTAGGCGATATTTAACTTGAGGCTCACCAAGACCCATGGATTTTAAATGGGCTGTAATTTCCTTGCGGGCGGACTTGCTATCAAGGTTTGAGAAAAAGCCGCTGTTTATGAGTATGCCGTCGTCTTCAAAGGGAAGATTATCCTCGCCGAAGGCGGATTTGACGACTCTCTTTACCTGAAGGTCGTATTTTTGAGCAAATTCATAGTCCCGAGAGTCGTGAGCTGGCACCCCCATGATAGCACCAGTGCCATATTCGTAAAGGACATAGTTAGCAACAAAAACGGGGATGTTTTCGTTAGTAATAGGATGCTTTGCATAAACGCCCAGAAAGAGACCTTTTTTGTCGGTCGTTATTTGACGCTCGCGCGTTGATTGATGAGAAAGTTCTTTTAGCAGCTCCTCTAAAGCATCCGAGGTGTTTCCCATCTTGGCAAGTGGTTTTGCAAGCGGATGCTCCGGGGCTAACGCTATAAAGCTAACCCCGAAAATCGTATCAACTCGGGTAGTGAAAACCTCTATTGGGAGTTCGCCTACTAAGAACCTGACCTTTGTACCCTCGGACCTGCCTATCCAATTTATCTACTGAGCGATTACCCTTTCTGGCCAAAGACCCCGTAGCTCTTCAAGGTCGTCTAAGAGCCTTTGGGCATAGTCCGTGATTCGGATAAACCAAGAGGGGACATCTCTTCGCTCCACGAGAGTGGAGCACCTCCAACAACGACCTTCTATGACTTGTTCGTTTGCAAGGACGGTTTCATCGTTTGGACACCAATTGACCTCTGCGGATTGTCTATAAACAAGACCACGCTCGTAGAGTCTTAAGAATATCCACTGGTTCCAGCGGTAGTATTCTGGGTCACAGGTAATTACCTCACGGCTCCAATCGTATGAAAGACCGAGGGACATGAGCTGTTTTCGCATGTTTGATATATTTTCGTAGGTCCACTTTGCCGGATGGACGCCGTTTTTGATTGCTGCGTTTTCTGCGGGCAAGCCAAAGGCATCAAAACCCATGGGATGTAAAACCGAATACCCGAGCATTTTCATGAAGCGCGCAAGTGCGTCCCCTATGGAGTAGTTTCTAACATGACCCATGTGAATGTTCCCAGATGGGTATGGAAACATCTCGAGGACATAGAGCTTGTTATCTGAGGTTGTCATAGAATATGCAGAGCTGTCTTCCCAGATTTTTTGCCATTTTAACTCAATCTCCCGAAAGCTATAGTCAGTCATCAGTAGATAAATTTATAGCCATGTGCTTGTCCATGGCACGATTTTATTGATAATTATACTTTTATAAGCTTATATTGGAGGTGTTATCATGCAGTCGTCTCGCAGGAACTTTGTTGGTATGGCAGTGATGGGTATGGGCATGGCAGGGTTGGCTATGTCCATATATCCCTTCATAGCGTCATTATCACCGAGCGCCGCATCTTTAAAAGGTGCAAAGGTAGAGATTGATATAAACTCCATTCCGGAGGGTCAAATAAGGGTCTTTTCTTGGAAGGGGAAGCCGGTCTTTGTTGTAAGGCTTCCTCAGGGCTTTAATTGGGGAGGCTCTGTGAAATCGGCGCAGAACCAACCGCTTCTAAAAGGTCAGGATACATACGCGATGATAGGGGTATGCACGCACCTTGGCTGTGTTCCGCTTTGGAAACCTCAAGGAGAGGGCGATTTTAAATTCCCCGTATTTCATTGCCCATGTCACGGTGGATTTTATTCACCTTGGGGCGATGTGATAGCTGGTCCGCCGCCAAAATCGCTCCAATTACCCCCTCAATCCCGTGAGTCTAATAAGCTCATAATAGGGCAAGAAGGGTTTATTAAAGAACAAACTTAAGGAGGTTTATTAAGGTGATTGGAAGGTGGATTGAAGAAAGAGCGCGTCTTGGGGAGCTTTGGAAGAGTCAAATGAGCGAATACAAAGTGCCAAAAAACCTCACATTCCCGTATGCATTTGGGGTTATGGCGCTTGTGGCTTTTGCAATTCAAATCATAACGGGAATATTCCTAACGATGTATTACCAGCCTGACATTAATAGGGCATTCGACAGCGTCAATTACACAATCATGCGCGAAGTGCCCTTTATGTGGTTAATAAGACAAATCCATGCTGCCGGTGCAAACTTCTTTCTTGCGATAGTGTATCTCCATATCTTTACAGGGATTTACTATAACGCCTATAAACGCCCGCGAGAACTCACTTGGATAGTAGGATGGCTAATTTACTTTGTGCTGCTTATGACAGCCTTGACCGGATACTTGCTCCCGTGGGGACAGCTATCTTACTGGGGTATGGTAGTCACCGCAGAGATACCAACATCCATAGACTCAGCGCCTATTATCGGCAAGCTGAAAATAGGCGAAACGATAGCAATTTGGATGAGAGGAGGATATGAAATTGGTCAAATTACGCTCGGAAGGTTCTTCGGTCTTCACATATGGCTTTTGCCGCTTTTGCTGATGGGTCTTGTGATGTTTCACCTATATCTCGTTCGCGCTGCTGGAATCTCCAGCCCAGATGGCAAAGAGATAGATAAGAAGAAAGAAGGCGTTCCCTTTCACCCTTATGTAACCTTAAAAGAAGGAGCATTCTTGATGGGTTATTTGGCTCTCTTTTTCTACTTTGTGTTCTTCCACATGAGCCACTTCTTGCCGGCGGATAATTATGACCCCGCAGACCCATTTAAAACCCCCGCGCACATAGCACCAGAGTGGTATCTGCTTGCCTACTATACAGTCTTTAGGTCAATTCCAGACAAGTTTCTTGGTTTTGTCGCGTTTAACTTAATACTAATACTGCTTCTCTTGCTTCCTTTCTTGGACTTTTCCCCGAAAAGGAGTGCAAGGAATAGACCTCTGTTTTTTGTGCTCTTTATAGTGCTTGTAATATCCTCAATGGCGCTTACGATACTTGGCACGATGCAACCAACGCCAACAGTTGCGATATTTGGTCTCATA
>JANWVD010000086.1 GCA_025057715.1 Aquificaceae bacterium
ACAGATAGCCGAAAACCTCCGTGGCATCATCCGCGAAGAGCTCCAAGCTCTCCTCGAACAAGAAATCTCAAGAGCTCTATCCAAATTAGACATCTCGTCAATTATCAAAGAGCAAGCCTATAAGGTATTAAAAGAGAGCATCAAAGAGCTGCTTATTTGACAAATAGCGCCTCTTCTTTGTACCACCCCCATACGGTGGGCATGGCATTTCGGAGGCGCTTATTTATAGCAACCATACTAACAGGCGTTGTAAGGAATATCATAGGCTGCTCTTTATAAACTATCCTATAGAGCTCTCTGTAGATGCTTACTCGCTTTTCAAAGTTTAGCTCGGTTGCCCCCTTATCTATAAGCTCGTCAAGGGAGCGCTCCCAGTCTGTTGATGGTTTTTTCTGTCTTGGATTCCACATATGCAAAGTGCCAGAGGAGTGCCAGACATTCCTGCCAAAGTGCGGGTCCATTGAGCCAGTGAGACCTATAATGACAGCCTCCCAATCATAGGGTGGCGATGTGAGTCTTGTAACAAGGGAATTAAAATCAATAGGTCTTACATTGACCTTTATACCAACAGCCTGAAGGTCTTTTGCAATCATTGTCGCCATTGCCTCTCTTTCCCTGTTGCCCGCGTTGGTAAGCAAGGTAATCTCTAAGGTTTGACCGTCCGGTCCTTCCAGCCATCCGTCCAAATTAGTATCTTTTAATCCAGTCAAACTTAAGAGCTCTTTTGCTTTTGCTACATCTTTGTTAATAGGCGGGAATAGGTCGTCTGAAAAGTAAGGTCTATTTGCAGGCGTTATTGGGCCATACAAGGGCTTTGCAAGACCATTAAAAACAAGCTGACACATCGCTTCCCTGTCTATGGCATAAGAGATAGCCCATCTAAAATCCCTGTTTCTAAATAGCTTTAGCTTAAACTCTGAAACTTTCGAGCTTGGATTTTGGTTAAAAACGAGGAAAGTAGTAGAAGAGGTAGGTCCAAGGTCAAATATTTCAGCGTTTTTGACCTGAGATATAGTTTGAATATCTTGTGGTCTTACATTGATAAAATCAACTTGGCGGGTCTTAAACTTCAAAACCGCGGAATCAGGGTCTTGGATTATATAAGCTATCTTTTTATCAAGATAGGGCAAAGCCTGGGCTCGCTCGTCCCTTTCGTAATAATAAGGGTTTCTAACAAATGTCAAAAGTGCCCCCTTTTGATAAGACTGGATTTTAAAAGGCCCTGTGCCGACTATCTCAGAAGGGCTTGTATTTACATTCCAAGCGGTTCTAAATGTGCCATTTTTTACAAAAGCTTCTAATTTGTGTTTTGGTAAAATATACGCACTCAAAGAGCTTAAAAATGGTGCAAATGGTTTTGGGAGGCGAAACTCAACTGTGTGGCTATCTATCTTTTTAACAAAGTTTTGCACATCTTCCTGCGTTTTTAAAATTCCTTTAAAAGAATCGCCCACAGAACCTGGGATAGAAGGGTTTAAGTAAACATCCTTAAAGGTAAAAACAACATCATCAGCAGTCAGAGGCGTGCCATCAGACCAATAAACCTTCTTTAGCTTAAAGCGATAAACCAATCCATTTTCTAAAACCTCCCAGCTTTGTGCTAAATCAGGCACAACTTGAAATGTCTTTAAATCAACCTTTGTCAAACCTGAAAACACCTCTGATATAACTGCGGTCGAGGAGGTCTCTTCCGCAAGAGCTGGATTTAAGGTCTTTGGGTCAGAGCTTAGGACAAAGCTTACTTGACCACCTTGCTTTCCAATCTCGGGTCGAAGCTTAGCTGGGTCAATCGTCTTAAACTCAAAGCCTTTTACAAAAGAAGCATCAAGGAAGTGAAAACTAAAGATGGAGACAAAGGCAAAGACAATGCCTAGCAAGAAACCAATCATGATATCTTCTTTGAAAGCTGAATGCAGGTTTGAAAGGCAAGCTCCACTATATAAACTATATCCTCTGGAGTGCTAACTGGCGGTGGAATTAAGCCCTCTAAAACCTCCTTGATTAGGCGATGTATGCTATCAAAGGTTATCTTGCCGCTTAAAAAGAGCTCTACTGCAGCCTGGTCAGCCCCAACGAGCAAGGCAGGGTAAAAACCACCCATCTTCGCAACCCACTTGCAAAGCCCAACGCTTGGAAACTTCTCTTCGTCTAATTTTTCAAAGGTGATTGGCGATATATCAATAATGCTTTTTGTTTGAAAAGGGAAAACTTCGTTTCCAGAATCAAATAGGGCATTAAAAATTGGGATTCTCATATCAGTTTGGGAAACATGAAACAAAAAAGCGCCATTTTTTAGCTCTAAAACTGCATGAACGACGCTTTGGGGATGTATAACCACATCTATGATGTCAAGCTGTAAGTTAAATAGGTTTATTGCTTCTATAAGTTCCATGCCCTTGTTCATGAGCGTTGCGGAATCCACGGAAATTTTAGGTCCCATGCGCCAATTTGGATGAGCTATTGCTTGTTGCGGGCTTACCTGACTAAAGAGATTGCGTGGCAAATCTTTGAGCGGTCCGCCAGAGGCGGTTATGTAAATTTTAGAAACCTCCTCTATGTTAATTAGCTTAAAAAGCTGATAAATAGCGTTATGCTCGCTATCTACCGGGATTATCTGAGTTCTGCAATCTCTAACGAGGTCCCCAAGACAGACGAGTGATTCCTTGTTAGCTGCAAGGAGGGTCTTTCCACCTCCAAGGGTCCAAGCAGTGGGTAAAATACCGTCTATGCCAGAGATGGCATTCATAATGGTATCTGATAGCCTTACTATTTCTTGAATGCCCTCTGGTCCTTTGATAAAGTCAGTGCCCTTTGGCAAAGCGTTTAGCCAATCCTTGCTTGGCTCTTCTTGACAAGAAACGAGCTGTGGCTTAAAAGCTATCGCTTGCTTTAGCAATTCATCAGAAGCCCTCTTTGCAGAAATCCCAACAAGCGAATATGCCCCTGGCTTTGCTCCAAGAACGTCAAGAGTTTGCCTCCCTATTGAGCCCGTGGAACCAAGAATCCCGAGCCTTTTCATACTACCTTAGCCCTCAAAATATCATGCATGTGAATGATGCCAATAGGCACAGAGTTATCAATAACTATAAGAACCGTGATTTTATGCTCTTCCATCCTCCTTAAAGCAGAAACCGCAAGCTCGTCCATGGTTGTAGTTTTTGGGTTTTTCGTCATAGCATCTCTTGCTTTTGAGTCTTTCAGCTCCTTATGTTTTTGAAAGAATCTTCTTAGGTCGCCGTCTGTTATAATGCCGGTTAATTTTCCTTCGGAATTTACCACGGCTGTGGCACCAAACCCCTTCCCGGTCATTTGCATAATCGCGTCTAACAAACTTGCGTCCTCAGACACCATAGGGAGATTATCGCCAGTGTGACAGAGGTCTCTGACCTGTTTTAGCTTCCTTCCGAGACTTCCACCCGGATGTCTGATTGCAAAGTCCTGCGGGGTAAAGTTTTTAAGCTCTAATAAGACCATAGCTAAGGCATCCCCAAGGACCATGGAAGCAGTAGAGGTGCTAGTTGGCGCAAGGGCAAGAGGACAAGCTTCCTTTTCTACATAAAGACAGAGGTGAACATCAGATAGCTTGGCAAGCGTTGAGTCTTTGTTATTCGTAATGGAAATAAGCGGGATGTTTAGCCTTTTAGCATATGGCACGAGTGATAAAACCTCCTGTGACTCGCCGCTTGAGGAGAATGCAAGCATGACATCCTCTTGAGATATTGTTCCAAGCTCGCCGTGCAGCGCCTCAGAAGGATGTAAAAACACAGCCGGTGCACCTGTGCTGGACAAGGTAGAGGCTACTTTCTTTGCAACATGACCGGACTTTCCAACCCCCGTGGTTATAATCTTGCCATTGCAAGAAATTAAGATATTAACAGCTTTTTCAAACTCAAAATCAATCCTATCACGCAGGTTTTTTAGCGCGCTTATCTCTATATCAAAAACTCTTTGGGCTTTTTGTATAACTAAGCTACTATTCAACAATGGCTTTTTTAATGACATCAAGGGCAAAGTCAACGCCCTTAAAGCTGTCAACTTTTACCCACTTTCCGGGTTCTATGGACTTATAATGCTCAAAAAAGTGCTTTATCCTATCCAAAGTTGATTGAGGAAGGTCGCTGACGTCTTTTATACTCTCAAAAGTCGGATCTAACTTGCTATGAACTACTGCTAAGATTTTGACATCGTATCCAGATTCATCGCTCATCTCAAGCGCGCCAATCGGTCTGCATCTTAGGACGCTGCCCGGCACAACGCCATATCTTGAGATAACGAGAATATCAAGCGGGTCGCCATCATCTGCTTTCGTTTGTGGTATAAAGCCGTAGTTAAACGGATAAACCATCGAGGTAAACAAAAATCTATCAACAAAAAGGGTGTTAGTTTCCTTATCAAGCTCGTATTTTATGAG
>JANWVD010000087.1 GCA_025057715.1 Aquificaceae bacterium
GGAAGTTTCTCTTATGCCCGAGGTTCATCTTTAGAGACATGACCGCCCTTTCTCTTATCGGGTCTATTGGTGGGTTTGTAACTTGAGCAAATCGCTGTTTGAAGTATCTAAAGAGTAGCTGGGGTCTGAGAGATAGCGTAGGCAAAGGAGCGTCGTCGCCCATGGAGAAGGTGATTTCCTTTCCTTCCTGCGCCGAAGGCGCGATTTGGTTTTTAATCTCTTCCTCAGTATATCCGAAAACCACGAGCTTGGATTTAAGGTCTTGGGATACCTCTATCTTTTGGGTGCCGTTTTGTGTTAGTTCCGAGAGTCTTACGAGGTTTTGGCTTGTCCAATCGCCGTAGGGCTCTTTTTTAGATAGCGAGAGGAGAATATCGCCGGTTTCTAAAAGCCCTCTTGAGGGGTCTATTAGCAGCGTGTCCCCGGGACCGAGCCTTCCTTTTTTCAGAGTTTCGCCGCTTAGCTCGAGCATGCCCGTTTCAGAGCCAAGGATTAAAAGACCGTCTTTTGTGAGCGTGTATCTCGCTGGACGAAGGCCGTTTCTATCAAGGTGAGCGCCAACTAAGTTTGCATCTGAGAAAACCACCGCAGCAGGTCCGTCCCAGGGCTTTATGAGCAGCGAGTGGTATTCAAAAAAGTCTCGCACCTGCTTTGGCATGTCCGGGTTTGTCTCAAACGCAGGCGGAATGAGCGCATTTATGGCATGCTCAGGGCTATATCCAGCAAGCAATAGCAACTCAAAAATGGCATCAAGCGAGGCAGAGTCGCTCTCTTCGTCCTTGATAACGGGGAATATGTCCTTTATCCTTTCGCCAAATTTGTCGCTAAAGAGCCCACTTTGCAGGGTTTTATACCAGTTTCTATTGCCCTGAAGGGTGTTAATTTCGCCATTGTGGGCTATGTATCTAAAAGGTTGGGCTAATTTCCAATCAGGCGATGTGTTCGTAGAGTATCTTTGATGAAAAATGCAAAACCAAGAGGTTATTCTCTCGTCTTCTAAGTCTTTATAAAAGTTAATTAGCGCATTTGGAAGCAGCATGCCCTTGTAGATTAGAATCCTGTCTGAAAGGGAGGCAAAATAAACCTTACCCTTTAGCTTGCGGTCTTTTTCTACGAGTTTTCTTGCGATGTAGAGCTCTATGGCTTTTCTTTCGGGGCTTATTCTTTTTGTATCAAGAATTAGATGAAAGATTTTGGGCATCGTCTTTGTGGCTAACTCTCCGGCTGCTGATTTACTGATTGGCACCTCGCGCCAAGAGAGGACCTTAAAGCCCTGCTTTTGAAATAGCTCGTCTATCTGAGTTCTTACATCTTCGTATAAAAAGACGCTTCCGACTGCGAGGTTTTGGGCCTCTATGTCTATCCCTAAAGAGTCAAGATATGCGAGGAAAAACTCCTTTGGGAGCTCAAAGCTCACACCGCAGCCATCGCCTGTTTTGCCATCAGGCCCGATGGCACCTCTATGCATAAGGCTTGATAGCGCTTTAAGCCCAAGTTTGATAACCTCGTGGCTCTTTTCCCCATCCACTTTACAAACAAATCCAACACCGCAGGAGCTATGCTCTAACATTCCCTGACCTCTCAGAATAAATTAAAATAAAGCACTTTTGCCATGGCGTTTAATTTAACCCTTGCGCAGATAAATCCAAAGCTTGGCGATATTGACAGAAACCTTGAGCTTATTTTAAGCTCATGGCAAAGGTGCGACAATGTAAGTCATCTTGTAGCTTTCCCCGAGCTCTCAGTTTGCGGTTATCCCCCGGAGGATTTGCTTCTTAAAAAAGGCTTCCTAAAGAGGTGCGAAGAGGCTTTAGATGAGCTTGTCAGTGCGTCTCGAGAGCTTAAAAGCCATGCAATTGTTGGTTTGCCCATAGAGCAAAACGGGGTTTTTAATGCCTGCGCGCTTTTAGGTCAAGGCAGGTTAAGAGGGCTTTACTTTAAAAGGGCTTTGCCAAACTACTCTGTCTTTGACGAGTTTAGGTATTTTCGCAAAGGTAAGGAAGCCTTTAGCTTCTCAATCGGCTCTTTTCGCATAGGCGTTCTTATTTGCGAAGACCTTTGGGATAGGGAGGTTTTCTCTTCCTCCGTTGCTAAGGCGCTCGATGCGATTGTGGTAATTAACGCTTCGCCGTTTTTCGAAGGAAAACAGCCCGTTCGCGAAAATTTAGTTAAGGGGCTTTCAAAAGAGTTTGGTCTCAATATTGCCTATGTTAATTTAGTCGGCGGTCAGGACGAGCTTGTGTTTGATGGAAGGAGCTTTGTCTTTTCCATGGATGGCGAGCTTATTGCCCGTGCAAGGGCTTTCGAGGAGGACCTTTTAACTGTTAGCATTCCCGAAGGGAAGTTTAGAAGCGCGCCTATGCGCGCATTTAGCTTGCCTGTTGCCCCAAGAAGGATAGAGAAAAGTCCCGAAAGCGACGAGGAGCTCCTTGGCGCGATAGAGCTCTCTTTAAAAGACTATAGTGGCAAAAACGGCTTTGAAAGGGTTGTTATAGGCGTCTCTGGCGGGATTGATTCTGCGTTAGTTTGTGCAGTAAGCTGCCGGGTTTTAGGTCCTCAAAACGTGCTCGGGGTCTTTATGCCCTCTTTATTTACCTCAAAAGAGAGCAAAGAGCTATCTTACGAGCTCTCAAAGCTATGCGGATTTGAGCTAAGGGAGATTGAAATATCCAACCTTTACTCGGAGTTTTTAAAGCTCCTTGGTTCACAAGAACTCTCTTTGGCAGAAGAGAATCTCCAATCGCGCATTCGCGCATGTTTACTTTACTTTATCTCAAACAAAGAGGGAAGACTCTTGCTATCAACCTCAAACAAAAGCGAGCTCGGTGTGGGATATTCCACAATTGGCGGGGATATGTCCGGGGGCTTTGCGCCTATCAAAGACCTTTATAAAACCCGGGTCTATTCACTTGCAAACTACATAAACTCCAAGCAAAGGATGATACCAGAGGGGATAATCTCAAGACCCCCAAGCGCGGAGCTTAGACCCATGCAAAAAGACGAGGATGATTTAATGCCCTATGAAACCCTTGATAAGATTCTTGATAGATTTTTAGAAGATGCTTCGCTTTCTGAGTTTGATACTAATAAGGTAAATAAGCTGCTAAAGATGTTAAAAAGAGCTGAATTTAAAAGAAAGCAAGCGCCGATTGGTCCAAAGCTCACAAAGGTTTCTTTTGGAAAGGATTGGCGAATGCCGATAACTTCCGGGTTTGAAAGATGGATTTAATGGAGACATACAAAAGATTGCCAGTTAGATTTTCCTATGGCAAAGGTGTTTATCTTTTTGACCAAAATGGCAAAAGATATCTTGATATGATAGCAGGAATTGCCGTAAATTCCTTAGGCCATGCTCATCAAGAGCTTTCAGAGGCTATTTGCAAGCAAGCAAGTAAGCTATTACATATCTCGAACCTATACGAAAACCCTTGGCAAGAGGAGCTCGCAAGAGAACTCTTATCCGAGTTTTGGACAAGCGGTAAGGTGTTTTTTTGCAACAGCGGCGCAGAAGCCAACGAAGCTGCAATAAAGCTCGTAAGAAAATACTTCAAAGACAGAGGTGAAAATAGATACAGAATCATAACCTTCCATAATTCCTTTCACGGAAGAACCTTGGGAGCTCTTTCAGCAACAGCTCAAGAGAGGCTTCACAGCGGTTTTGAGCCGCTTTTAGACGGCTTTGATTATGCTACTTTTGACGATTTTGAGTCTGTTTTAAAGCTTATAAAGCCAGAAACTGCAGCAATACTTCTTGAAATTATCCAAGGAGAGGGCGGCATAAACGAAGCAAGTGCTGAGTTTTTAAAGAAAATTAACGACCTTTGTGATAAAGAAGGGCTTTTGTTCGTTATTGACGAAGTTCAAACCGGTGTTGGCAGAACAGGTAAGTTCTTTGCCTATTCGCACTTTGATTTACAGCCGCACATAATCACCCTCGCCAAAGGTCTTGGGGGCGGCGTTCCAATTGGCGCGATTATTGCAAAGTCAAGCGTTGCAAGCGCTTTTTCACCCGGTTCTCACGGTTCTACCTTTGGCGGTAATCCCCTTGCTTGCAGCGCTTCGCTCGTCGTCGTTAAAAATGTCAAAAGGCTCTTAGACTCTGTGGAAAAGGTCGGGACTTATCTAAAGAGCGGTCTTGAGTATTTGAATGTTGGCAAGGTCAAGGGCAGGGGCTTAATGCTCGGGCTTGAGATAGATAAGGATTGTCAAGATGTAGTCCTTAGAGCTTTAGAAAACGGGCTTTTGGTTAATTGCACCGCGAAAGGGGTGATAAGATTGTTGCCCCCCCTCATACTATCTGAGGGGGAGGCTAAAGAGGCTCTTGATTTGCTAAAAAAGAGTCTTTAAACTGCGACCTTCTTTTCA
>JANWVD010000088.1 GCA_025057715.1 Aquificaceae bacterium
ACATCGCTAACTTCCTTTGGCTTTTCGCCTCTTATGCAAAACTCGTTAGGCTCGCTAAAGCTATCTTGATACTTTCTAACGAGCCAATAGCATCCGCTACTTAAAGGCTCTGAAATCTTTATGCTCTTACTTAGATTCACAACCCCGTCTTTTAATATAAAGAGCGCAAATTCCCCATCGCCCTCGGGGTGAATGTATTTTAGGTCATTGAGCTTTTGCAATCTAAAGCTCGGGACTTGGGTCTTAGCCTCTTTTACGCACCTTTTTGTGCTTGAGCGCTTACTTTTGATAGTAAAGCAAAACCCCTCCTCTTTTTGGAAAACTAAGTAAGGACCTACCTTGGAAAACCCCTCTGCGCTAATATTTTCCTCAAGAGGCTTTATATAGACGCTTTTGCCAATTCTATATATCTCAAACCTTGGCTCTTGGATAGGGCGGGTATCGGACTTTATGCCGCAGGAAATAAGAAAACCTATGAAAGAGGACCAGACTCCTTTTCGTAGGGCCAACTTATTATGCCCCCAGCAAGGTTGTAAGCCTCAAACCCAAGCTGCCTTAAAAAGTAAGTCGCAAAGGCGCTTCGCTCCCCACTTCTACAATAAACTATGTAAGTTTTATCCTTGCTTAGCTCTTTGAAAGAGAACCTAAGCTCGTCAAGCGGCATTAGCTTACAGCCCGGTATTCTTATCTGAATGTGCTCCTGCGGGGTTCTAACATCTAATAGCTCTGCACCTGCTAAGAGCATCTCCTTTGCCTTCGCAGGGCTTACCTCTGGTGCACCAAACATCCTAAGACCTCCATAAGAATTAAATATAACGGCTCAGTTCCCTCTCTTAGAATTTGTAAAAATTCTCAAATAAGAGTAAAATCTTTTTAGCAAAAACTCTCAAGGAGGTTTTAAACATGGAAGCACTCAGAGTCGGTCAGAAAGTCCCAGCCTTTGAGATGGACTGCTATGACCCAAAGACTGGCAGCTTTGGCAGGGTCTCGCTTGAGGCTCTCATGAAAGAGCGCAAGTGGACCGTGCTATTTTTCTACCCGGCTGACTTTACCTTTGTATGCCCAACCGAGCTTGCCGACCTTGCAAAGTATCAAGAAGAGCTCGAGAAAATGGGCGTTCAAGTAATCGCAGTCTCAACTGATACAAAATTCACCCACCTTGCTTGGCAAAAGGCAGAAAAGCTCCTCGAAAATGTCAAATACCTAATGGGTGCTGACCCAACTGGCAATGTCTCAAGGCTCTTTGGCGTATATGACGAAGCAACCGGACTTGCACTAAGGGGCACATTCATCATAAACCCAGAGGGAACATTGGTAGGCTCTGAGGTCAACTTCTATAATGTCGGAAGAAACGCAGAAGAGCTCGTAAGAAAGATGAAAGCAAACCTCTATCTTATGAGCCACCCAGACGAAGCTTGCCCAGCAAACTGGAAAGAGGGTGACAAAACCCTAAAGCCATCAGAAGCTCTTGTGGGTAAGGTCTACGAAGCTCTAAACGCCTAAAATCTTTTGCGCCCTCAGCTTTGAGGGCGCTTTATTATATATAAAGTGTGCGGAATTGTAGGTTATGTCGGCTCTGGTGATACTCTTTTAGTCCTTCTTGAAGCCTTAGAAAAGCTTGAATATAGAGGTTATGATTCCTCGGGCGTTGCTCTTATAGAAGATGGCAAGCTATTTATTGAGAAAAAGCCTGGAAAAATCAGAGAGCTCATAAAGAGTCTTTGGGGCAAAAAAACGAGCGCAAAAGCCGGCATAGGTCATACAAGATGGGCCACTCATGGTCAAGTTTGCGAGCTAAACGCCCATCCGCATTCAGACTCAAAGGGCGAATTCGCTGTAGTTCACAATGGAATTATAGAAAACTACCGTCATCTAAAAGAGCAGCTATTGGCAAAGGGCATTGAGTATCGCTCACAAACCGATAGCGAGGCAATAGCGCATCTAATTGCCCTAAATTACAAAGGCGATTTGCTCGAGGCAACGCATAAGGTCACTAAGATGCTCGAAGGCGCCTTTGCCTTCGCAGTTTTGTCAACTCACGAACCTGAAAGAATCGTTGCATTTAGGCGCTCAAGTCCCTTGGTCGTAGGTCTTGGTGAGGGAGAAAACTTCCTTGCATCTGACATACCGGCATTGCTTCCATTTACAAGAAGGGTGGTGCCCTTAAGCGAGGGCGAACTCGTTGATTTGAGACCAGACGGGGTTTCAATCTACGCAGAGGATTTAAGCCCAATTACGCGCGAAGTTATGTATGTCCAGTGGGATGTCATATCCGCCGAAAAGGGCGGGTTTAAGCACTTTATGTTAAAGGAAATAAACGAGCAACCAAGGGTGGTCTCTGAAACCATAAGGGGTTTAATATCTCGCGAAAGCGAGCTTCCGAATTTAGCTGATTTTAGAAGGGTGATTTTCGTCGCATGCGGAACCTCGCTCCATTCTGCAATGATTGCAAAGCACTGGCTGTCTAGGTTTCAGAAAATCCCATCGGAGGTCTATCATGCCTCAGAGCTCCGCTATAGCGACGAGCCAATAAGCTCACAAGACTTAGTTATAGCAATATCCCAATCAGGCGAAACGGCAGATACCCGCTTTGCCGCCCTTAGCGCTAAAGAAAGAGGCGCAACGCTTTTGTCTATCGTCAATGTCGTTGGGAGTGCGCTTGATAGAGAATCTGACTTTAGCCTCTATACGCACGCCGGACCAGAGATAGGAGTAGCAGCAACAAAGACCTTTATAGCTCAACTTAGCGCGCTATATTATCTATCAACTTATAATGACCAAAAGCTAAGGCAAAAACTATCCTTAATTCCAGCGCTTATTGAGGAAGTTTTAACCCTAAGCGAGAGGATAAAAGCCCTCTCCCCCGAGCTATCAAGCACCAAGAGCGCGCTTTACATAGGCAGGTATTTAAACTATCCAATCGCCCTCGAGGGGGCTTTAAAGCTAAAAGAAATCTCTTACATTCACGCCGAGGGTCTTCCTGCAGGTGAGATGAAGCATGGACCAATCGCTTTAATAGACGAAAAGACCCCAGTTTTTGCCATCGCAGTGCAAGATAGAGTCTATGAAAAGATGTTATCAAACGCAGAAGAGGTCTTAGCAAGAAGAGGAAAGCTAATAAGCGTTGGCTTTAAAGGCGACGAAAAACTCCAATCTCTTAGCAAATACGCAATTGAAATCCCCAAAACAGATGAATATCTAACTCCGTTTATAACGATAATCCCGCTTCAGCTGCTTGCTTACTTCATAGCAGACCATTTAGGACTTGACGTAGACCAACCCAGAAACCTTGCAAAAACCGTCACCGTAGAGTGATTTTAGCTTCAAAGAGCGCCTTTTCTCTTTGGGTGCAAGCTAAACACTTCCCACAAGGCGGCTCAGTCCCTGCGTAACAAGAATAGGTCTTCTCAAAGGGCACGCCAAGGCTTTTGCCAAGGTTTACAATCTCGCCTTTTGTCATTCCCAAAAACGGCGCAAAGATTGAAATTCTTCTTTTTGTTTTGGAAACGTAAGAAGAACCCGCATTTATCGCTGATTCTGCTGAGGTTATAAACTCCGGTCTGCAATCAGGATAGGGGCTATCAAGCGCATGCACCCCTATTGCAATGTTTTCAATTCCCTTTTCATCCGCAAAAGAGCTCGCAATTGCTAAAAAGATTAAATTCCTCATTGGCACGTAGGTTTGAGGAACCGAGCTCTCGACGCTTTGAGATAGGTCTCTTTCTAAATTCAGCAAAGAAGAGTCATTAAGAAGGCTATAGTGAGGGAGTTTAACTACAATATGCTCGCAAACCCCCGCAATTTTAGAGAGCTCTTTGGCGTATTTTAGCTCAACTAAATGGCGCTGGCCATAGTCAAAAGAGATTGCGAAAACCTCTTCAAATCTTTGCTTGCAAAGCCATAGCAATACCGCGCTGTCAAGTCCGCCGGAAAGGAGAACAATCACATTCTTCATAGTTTAAGTTTATGCCGGAGGTGGGAGTCGAACCCACACGCCCTTTGGGGGCGGGGGATTTTGAATCCCCTGCGTCTGCCAATTCCGCCACTCCGGCTTTTTTTAAAAAGCGCTCCGCTTTTCTAAACCTTGCCCGCCTAAAATCCCGCGCTGCGAAAATATTATAAATATCACTTAAACAAGCAAAAACTATAACGTTGAAAGCAGGTCAGACAGCCCTTACCCAAATCCTTTTCGAGTTTAATACCAAAAAAGCTTAGATTAGCCTCCACGCACCTTCAAGAGGCGAGTCAAATCTTGATACCTTCACCCCT
>JANWVD010000089.1 GCA_025057715.1 Aquificaceae bacterium
TGCGTTTATATGCTCGTGCCCTTCTTTTAGCTCGCCTTTGAATGGACCAAGGATTTTAAGCTCCATGCCCTCAAGGAAGCTAAGTATGTACCAGCGCTTTTTAGCAGTTGCAAGCGTTGCAATCTTTGCAAGCAGGCTAATCTCTTCGAGCGGATTTTGCTCTGCCCACTTTGAGTATTGCTCTTGAAAGTCTATGTGAAATAAAGATAGCACATAGTCCTTAGCAGAAAGCAGCGGAATTTCCGGGTTTCTAAATAGATATTCAGAAAGCTCATGCACAAATGGCATAAACTCTGCTGCGGTTTGTTGCTGGATTTCCCTTTCCATTATGTTAGGGTCTACCACCGGTCCTAAAAACACAAAAGGCACATCCTTTTGAGAGCTCTGAGGCATCAAAGAGCTATCAACAAAGGGCGCCATATACAACACCCCTCTGTTAAAGCCCATGTAATTTAAACTTTGAGCGTATTTAATGTCTGTTAAAAAGTAGATAAAGTTTGTTGCGTCCTTGATATTATGCAGCGAATGCGCGTAAAATATAGGGTCATCGAAAAATAAGCTAATATGCACAAAGCCAAGAGTATCAGAAAGCATGCTCTTTTTACCATCTTGCTCGCTAAGTAGTATGCTTGTGGCGTTTATATCCATGCTAAAGGTGGGTTGAAAGCTAACAAATTCATCTACTACATTTTTGATGTTTGATTCTGTTATTAAAAACTCCTTGGTCTCTATTGAGTGCTTATTTAGCTCTCTTAAGAGCCCCTTGACGTGCCTGTAGATGCCTAAGTCCTCTTCCTGTGAAAGAAACGCAACTCTCATGATAGCAATTATAATTTGCAAACTATGGCGAAGATTTATTACGACCAAGATGCAAGCCTTGACTTTTTAAGAGGTAAGACTGTTGCCATTCTTGGCTATGGAAGCCAAGGTCATGCGCACGCTTTAAATTTAAGAGACAGTGGCATAAATGTCATCATAGGGCTTCACCAAGGGAGCTCTTCAAGACAAAAAGCCCTCTCAGACGGGTTTGAAGTTTTAAGTCCTGACGAGGCCTCTAAGAGAGCAGACATTATCATGTTTCTAACCCCCGATAGCGTCCAACCTAAGCTATATAAAGAGCTTGTTGAGCCACACCTAAATGGGTCTAAAACCCTTGCTTTTGCGCACGGGTTTAACATCCACTTTGGTCAGATAGTGCCGCCTAAGGACGTTGATGTTTTCATGGTAGCTCCCAAAGGTCCTGGGCACTTAGTGCGCTGGATGTTTGAAGAGGGCAAGGGCGTGCCTGCGCTTGTTGCAATATACCAAGACCCCTCCGGGAAGTGCCTTGATGTAGCTCTATCTTACGCCAAGGCTCTTGGTTGCACCAGGGCCGGGGTCATTGAAACAACCTTTAAGGAAGAGACCGAGACCGACCTATTTGGCGAGCAAGCCGTTCTTTGCGGGGGCGCGACCGCCCTTATCAAAGCGGGCTTTGAAACCCTCATAAAGGCCGGCTATCAACCCGAAGTTGCTTACTTTGAGTGCTTGCACGAGCTTAAGCTAATTGTTGACCTTATTTATCAATTTGGGATTTCTGGGATGAGATACTCTATTTCAGATACCGCAAAATATGGCGATGTCACAAGAGGCAATCTTATCTACAAAGCTGTCAAGCCTGTGATGGAGCAAATTTTGGAGCAAATCCAAAATGGCACCTTTGCCAGAGAGTGGGTTTTGGAAAATCAAAGCTC
Organism: Aquificaceae bacterium; assembly: GCA_025057715.1. GTDB lineage: Bacteria > Aquificota > Aquificia > Aquificales > Aquificaceae > JANWVD01. The sequence goes on from JANWVD010000089.1 coordinate 1,734, forward strand.
GAGAGTGGTTTACAACGCGCTTTTGAAAGCCGACGAGTCGCACGAGATTGAAAAGGTCGGAAAGTCCTTGCGCGCGATGATGAGCTGGATTAGCTCCAAAGACCTTAAATGAACCTCACTTCAAAAAAAGAGAGCCTAAGGAGGTTTTACTCACCTCCTGCAAAGCTCTTTTTTAATCTTGGCATTCATCCAAACCTTATAACCTTGCTCTCTTTGCTCTTTGGGCTATTAAGTGCGTGGTTTTTTTACTCTCAAAGACCTCTATTGGGCTCTTTTTGTCTATTTATATGCGGCATTTTTGACCTATCTGACGGCGAGGTAGCTAGGTTATCTTGCAAAACCTCTGGCTTTGGCGCAGTTTTTGATTGGAGCGTTGATAAAACTGTCGATATTTTCGTCCTTGGCAGCATAGGACTTGCTTACTCTTCGGCTTTTGTCACGCTTAGCATGATAGCTATCTCTACTCTTCACTCGTTTTTAAAACCGCTTGCGTATTTAGAAGTATCACCTGAGCTTAAAGATAGGCTCGAATCTGTTGGTTTTTTCGGAAGACCTGAAACCCACATCTTTATCATCCTCTTTGGGGCTCTTGAGGACCTTGGGCTTTCAATCGGGCTTAGCGAAGGCTATTTTCTTATTCTTTTGCTTAGCTTTCTTTCTTTTAGCGAGAGATTTTTCTATCTATATAAGCACTCATGAGACCCTATGTGCTTGTAGTTTCCGAAGTAAGCCTTGATGGCAAGCTAACTTTAAGCAAGGGCGCCTCTAGCAAGCTCTTGCTAAGCTCAATGGAAGAGGAGGCTTTTAAGTATCTCCACGAAGTTAGAGCCAAGGTAGATGCTATCATGGTAGGTTGCGAAACCGTCCGGATTGATAACCCAAGCCTTACTGTGAGGTTTGTAAGCGGTAAAAGCCCCGCGCGAGTAATTCCTTGCTCAACTGGAGATATCCCACTTGATTCAAACATCTTTTCCCCAGATGCACCTACCTTCGTTGCTGTTTCAAAAAGAGCCCCGAAAGAGCGCATTGAAGCTCTAAAAGAGGTCTGCTCCGGCGTTTTAATTTTGGGCGAAGAAAGGGTTGACTTAGAGCTCTTGCTAAGTGAGCTTTACAATATGGGCTTTAAAAGCCTCATGGTCGAAGGCGGGGCTATTTTAAACTACGAGCTTTTTCGCTTAGGTCTTGTTGACGAACTTAGGCTTATTCACATCCCGCTTGTTGTTGGCGGTCAGGATGTTCCCTCTTTGGTCGGCGGTCAATGCCTTGAGCTGCCAGTGAAATTTCGCCTACGCTCTCACTTTAAAAGAGGGAGCCAGCTAATTAGCGAATGGGAGGTGGTAAAATAAAAATTTGCTTCCTAACTTTAAACTTAAGGAGGGCGTAGCTCAGTTGGTAGAGCAGTGGATTGTGGCTCCACGGGTCGCGGGTTCGACTCCCGTCGCTCTCCCCAGATAATGCAAAGGGAGTTTTCAGCTCTTATTCTGAGGCTAAGAGAGTTTTTCACCTCAAGAGGCTATATGGAGGTTTTCACCCCGATTCTTAATGAGTATCCAAACATTGACGCAAACATCGAGCCTATATCTGTTGAGGTTCGCCGCTGCGGAAATCTGAAAAAGATGTGGCTTCACACCTCGCCAGAGCCTGCCATGAAAAGGCTTTTAGTCAATTTAAAGCAAAACATCTTCCAAATTGCCCGCGTTTTTAGAAACTCAGAATGCGGAAAGAGGAATCTTATTGAGTTCACAATGCTTGAGTGGTATAAAATTGAGGCAAATTACAAAGACCTAATTGATGAGGTCTTTGACCTTCTTAGGTTTCTAGGCTTTAATATCGACGGTGCAATCCCTCTTGAAGAGGCTTTTTATAAGTATCTTGGTATAGACTCTTTGGAAGATGGTCTAATAGAAAAAGCAAGAGCTCTTGGTATAGATGCACTCTCTTGGGAGGAAGCTTTTTACGGTCTTTATGCAAAGCTTGAGGGGTTTCTTGGATTTAATGGCGCGCTTGCTATATACGATTTTCCGCCGAAGGCGGGTTGTTATTCAAAAATAACAAACTCAAGAGCTGAGCGCTTTGAAATTTACCTAAATGGCATCGAGCTTGCAAATGGCTGGAGCGAAGAGACAGACCCGAGCGAGCTCCTTAGCCGTGCGAGGGTTTTTGCGGGTGAGTTGAAAGTTGATGAGGAGTTTTTCAGTCTTTGTGGCAACTTGCCAAGGTGCGCTGGTTGCTCGCTTGGTGTTGAGAGGCTCTTGATGCTGTTTTACAACCTTGATAGTCTCGAGGGCTTTAGTATTTTGCAGTGATGTAGTCTGCCACAGTTGAGGCCGCTATTGAATGCGGTTTTACCACGGGCTTTAGCCCTTGGGCAAGGACAAACCCTATGGCTTCGCGCAAAATCACGCTTGAGCCATGCTGCGGACTTGGGTTTATATCAAGGTGAACCTCGAACCTACGATTGCCAACGACCTGGGATATCTCAAGCGCTAAAAATACGGCTCTACTGACCTCTTCTAAGAGTCTTTGCCTCAAA
>JANWVD010000008.1 GCA_025057715.1 Aquificaceae bacterium
TACCAAGACCGCTTTCTAAAATTCCCCTCTCAAGAGCTCTTGAGAGCTCGATGGATAAAAACGCATCCCCAAATCCGTTTTGGATTTCTTTTATGCATACATTCTTACCCATTCCTAAAGAGACTATCAAGAAAGCAAAAATCCACCTCATAAAGCTTTTATTTAAGCTAAAATTTCAAACAGCATGACCATAGGCGAATTTTTGCGCTCAAAAGGTATATCCCCTGGCGATAATGCTTCACTTCTTCTTGAGGCGCTTGGTCTTTCTTCCCTTCTTTCGCAGCTCGAATCTCGCTTTGGCGAGCCTGCCAAGATGTCAAAGTCAAAGGGAAATGTAGTCGACCCATCCTCTGTTATAGAGCGTTTTGGGGCAGATAGCGTAAGGCTTTATGTTCTTTTTGTCGGACCTATTGAAAAGGACTTTGAATGGACTGACGAGGGTCTTCAGGGTGCTCACCGCTTTTTAAGAAGACTTTGGCATAGCTTCCATTCCCACCTTGAGCTAATAAAAAACCCCCAAGATGGCGAGCCATCCAAAGCCGCAAGAGAACTCAGAGGCAAAGCCCATAAAACCCTCGAAAAATATAGGCGCGATATGCAAGAGATGTCTTTCAATACCGCCATAGCCTCTTTGATGGAGCTACTAAACGAAATTCAGCGCATAGAGTTAGGACCTCAAGATTCGAATTATCTCAAAGAGGTCTACGAGCTTCTTTTGCTAATGCTTTATCCCTTTGCCCCGCACATATCTGAAGAACTCTGGTCTTTTTTAAGAGACGAACCTCTATTTAAGGCATCTTTGCCAGAGCCTGACCCATCTGCTCTCTCTGTAGATTGGCTCGAAATCCCTGTCCAAATTAACGGCAAGCTTCGTGATGTAATAAAAGCCCCCGCAGGTGCATCCCAAGAGGAGGTCCTAAACCTCGCTTACGCGAGCGAAAAGCTAAGCACTTGGCTAAGCGGTCAAACCCCAAAAAGGGTCATATATGTTCCCGGCAGGGCGCTTAACATAGTCATATAACCCATGGATGTTTTATTTAGTTTGTTAAAGCCGCTCTTGTTTATCTTGGCAATCGCTGCCGTTATGCTCATTTTGGTTATCAGCATCTCGATGTTAGTCTATAGGTTTTTGGAAAAGAAATGACTAATCTCATAAACAAATCACTTGACACTTTATCAGTCCATCCTAATTTTTTGAAAATCCGATACTAATAGGAGGTGTTTTATGCCCGCTGAGATTGTGCCGGGACCTTCCGGATATATCCCAACCCCTGCAGTTTTTGAAGAAGTAGAGCTTTCCCCACCTGGTTATGGGCTTTACCTTGGCCAAATCGTTGACGAGCTTACCGCAATGCGCGAAGCCGCAAGAGCCATGCTAACTCGTAGAAACCCAACCATCTTCCCCGGTCCTAAGATTCTTTGGGGTTGGAATGCTCATGCAATGGAAGAGGCCAAAGCAATCCTTGAATTGTCCGCCGAGATTCCAAATTGCAGGATAATCCCCATGCCAGATTACAGACCAAAGTATCCCAAGATTGACCCAGAAGCAGAAATAAACCCAAACCACCCAAATCTCACTATTCTCCATAACAAAATCGAGGCTTGCATCTTTGTCGGCGTTCATTGTCACTATGCAAACCTCTCTCTTCGCATGATTAGGGCAGGCACAAACTGCTTTACCATCGCCCTTTGCGGAGAGCTCGGGCACGAAGATGCCATGGTCTCAATAAGAGACCTAACCCCGGAGAAAATAAGACGCTTCAAAGAGGTGCTAATAGAGGTAAGAGAGGAACTTGGTATTCACCATTCACCAACCCCACCGCCAGAAAATCCATCCTTGCCCCAAGAGGATTTCCAAACGCTTTCTGTCCTTGACTATGGCGAATATTCATACCTTCTTCTTCCAAGAAAAGACGAGCAAGTTACAGATACTGAATAAGGAGGTAAGTTTTATGCCAGAGCAAAGAGTCATAGACGCAGACGAGCTAATCTTAAAAACAGAGCGTCAGCGAAAGTTTATAACAGGCGCTCAGGCAATGGCAGAAGCCGTTAAGCGCGCAAACGTAGATATCGCAATTGCCTATCCAATTACGCCTCAGTCCGAGGTTATGCACTTAGTAGGTGATATATGGGCTCAGGGCTATCTTCGCGACTATTATAGAGCTGAAGAAGAATACGGCGCGATGTCAGCGATCGCTGGCGCAGTCCGTGGCGGCGCGCGTGCCTTTAGTGCAACCTCTGGTCCCGGTCTTTTAAGAGGTCTTGAGGCAATTGCATCTTGGCCAGGTCATCGCATCCCAGTCGTCCTTGGGGTTTTGACAAGGGTTGTTAATGCCCCACTTTCCATCCAACCTGATAACGTAGAAATCTCCTATCTCCTAAATTGTGGAATGGTAGTTTTGCATGCAGAAAACCAACAAGATGTCTTTGACTTTACCCTTGCCGGCTTTGTTATATCAGAAAAGGTAGATGTCTATATCCCCGTTGCGGTATGCACAGAGGGCTTTTTCGTAACCCACGCAAAGGGTTATGTAAACATGACCCCAGAGGATTTAAAGCTTCCGCCTCGTGACCCATACAAAGCCCCAGTTCCGCCAACAGATTGCGAAATTCCGCCTGCAAGAATCCAACGCGATGCCCCAGTCCAGAAGTCAAACTTTATGAGCTACCTTATCCACGCAGTCTGGCAGCAAGAAATCTGGTCTTCAAACAGACGCGCAATGAAGTATATCAATCACTACCTCGGTGGTCCAATAGAGGTTGTTAACGAAGATGCTGAGGTTTTCATAGTTGCCTCTGGTTGTGCCGCTGCTCAAGGTCGCGAGGCTGTAAGATACGCCAATATGGAAGGTCTAAATGTCGGTCTTGTAAAGGTTAAGTCAATCAGACCATTCCCAGAAAAGCAAATAAGACAGGTTTTATCAAACGCCAAAGCAATCATAGTGCCAGAGCATAACATCGTCGGTTGGCTTGCAAAGGAGGTCAAAGCCTGCATCCCAAATAGCGACGCTGTGATTGGCGGACCAAGGGTGTATGGCGGTATGACCCTCCCAGTCGAGCTAATTATGGAAAAAGTTTATGATGCCTTTGGCATCAAAAAGTCCAAAAAGGTTGTTGTCTAAAAACTTTAAAAAGGAGGATTTGCTATGGGTCTTGAGTATGTAAGAATCTCGCCGGGATTCGAAAAATATATGCCAAAAGACTATGTCGACCTTGTCCAATATGGACAATTTGGCAAAGAGGTCGATGTTCAACAGCTTGGCCAATTTAAAGAGCTTGTTGAAGAGCATCCTATGTGCGCTGGATGCTTCATGGCTTATTTTATAAGGGTCTTCTATGCTGCCCTTCCAAAGCCAGAAGACACCATCGTAATAGGCACAGCAGGCTGTGCCCGCTTGGCGCTCTCTCAAGCTGCCGTTCCTTTCATCTATGGCAACTACGGTGATACAAACGCAGTCGCATCAGGTCTCAAAAGGGCTCTAAATATTCGCTTTCCCAATAAAGAAAAAGACGTCGTGGTCATGGCAGGCGACGGCGGTCTCATAGATATCGGCTTTGGCATGACGATGCACTCTTGGTTTAGGAGAGAGAACTTCACAACCATAATGGTCGATAACGAAGTTTATGGAAACACCGGCGGTCAAGAAAGCGGCATGTCCCCAAAGGGCGTTCAGCTCAAGATGGCTCCCAAAGGCAAGCAATTTGAGAAAATCAACGCCGTGGAGCTTGCAAAAACTGCTGGATGTGTCTATGTTGCGAAAATCTCACCAACAAATCCAAAAAGGATTGCAAAAACCGTAAGAAGGGCAGTCCTTGCTGCAAGGGAGTTTGGTCCAACATTCATTCATGCCTACACCTCTTGCAACATTGAATATTCCATCCCAACCGAAAAGGTCCTCGAGGATGCAAGAAAACGCGAAAAGCAGGACTTTGGCTTTTATGAATGGATGACCGACGAGGTTAAGGAGTTCTTCGAGCAGCTCGAGCGCGCACCTCAGGAGGTTAAGGCATGAAGCGCTATAACATCCGTATAGCGGGCGTCGGTGGGCAGGGGGTTGTCACCTCTGCCCATATCCTTGGTAATGCCATGTCCGCAGCAGGAAAATACGCAACGCTCGTTCCATTTTTCGGCTCTGAAAAGAGGATGGCACCAGTCGAGGCCTATGTAAGAGTTTCCGACCAACCTATATACGAAGTAGGCGAGGTCGTTTACCCAAATGTCATAATGATTTATCACCCTCAAGTCATTACCCATGGCAAATCATACACAATGCCCTTTTACTCTGGCTTGAAAGAGGGCGGGATGGTCATAATCAACACCGATGTTGACATAATTCCGCAAGAAGATTGGCAAATCCTTAATGATTTAAACACCAGAGTTTTCAACATACCTGCAACAAAGATAGCCCTTGATATTGCTGGCACAGAGCTTGCCACAAACATGGCAATGCTTGGTCTATTTTTCGGTATTACGAGGTTAGTCGGCTTTGAGCATATAGAGCAAGCAGTCCGCGAAAGATTTCTTGGTAATACCTTTGTTGCTTCTGGTGGCACAACAGCCCTCGACAGCGCTATAGAGAAGAAGTTCAAAAAGAAGATGGAGCTTCTCGAAAAGAACATGCAAGTCATCAAAGAAACCTTTAAAGTAGCAGAAGAGAGAGGTTGGGTCGAGGAAACAGCCCTCATAAACTGACCCCGGAGGCTCAGAAATGTATTATGTCGCTGAAGTCAACGAAGCAGATTGCGCCAAGTATAACTGCAAGCAATGCGTTCTCTTTTGCCCTGAACCCAATACCTTGATGTATCACGACAAAAACCACGTTGCTTGGGTAAACTTCCCAAGATGCAAGGGCTGTGCTATTTGCGTTTATGTTTGCTCAGACCTTCTTAAAAGAAATTGCATCCAGATGGTAATGGTGAAAGCAGGTGATTGAGAAATCCTGGCTTGACGAGATTCAAAAGCGTTTGCAAAACAGCATGGTAAATCCAGATATTGAACTTGAGTTAGTCGAGACCGAGAAATCTTATCCGTTTTTTAGAGTGCGTTACATAGTTGAAGGTCACGACGTTTATACAAAAGACCTTGAGCTTTCTGCCTGTAAGGGTATGACGCCCGAGCAGGCAGCTGATTTTCTCAGTTTTCAGATTCAGCAATTCATGGACGAGATTGATTCGACCGAATATGGTGGTGAATGAGGGCGAGCGCCTATGTAATAACTGGCTACCTTGGCAGCGGCAAAACGACATTCTTAATAAATAGTGCCCGTAAATATCTCAAAGACCGAAAGGTCGCCATCGTAGTTAACGAAATTGGGGATATCAGCGTTGATGGTCAGCTTCTAAAGCGTCATTATGCCGAGGTGCTCGAGCTACCAGATGGCTGTGTCTGTTGTGCTCTTTCCGAGGAGTTTGAGAGGGTAGTTGAAAACCTTATCCAAAATCAAAACCCGGATGTTATTCTCGTTGAAACATCTGGCAGCGCAATTCCAATGCCTGTTATGTATTCTCTTCAAGCACTTAATTGCGCTCTTGACGGTGTAATTTGCATCATTGATGCCTTTAATTTTGATAAGATTAAATTTGAACAAAACGCCCGCTCCCAAATAGGGAGCTCTAACATTCTCGTTTTAAATAAAATTGACCTAATAAGCTCTGACGAACTCAAAAGAATAGAGAAAGAGCTTTTGGGTCTTTGGCGAGAGAGCGTTCCGAAAAATACAATAACCGGGGAACCTCTCTATGAGAGGGTTTTGATTTTTTCAAGTCAAAATGCGATTGTTAACGGAGAGATATTTGAATGTAGTTATACACTAAAGGAATTAGAAAACTATAATAAACAACACTCTCATAGCCAAAGCTCAAATACGATTTACTTTTTTGAAAACATTGACCTTGAAACCCTTCAAAGGAAGCTATCAGAAGCGACTAACATAATAAGAGCAAAGGGTATCGTAAGGTTAAAGAATTATCCATTTCCAACTGCCGTGCAATGGGTTTTTGGCAAGCTTGAGATATACGATGATTTACCTGACTACTCCGGTCCAAGTTTTATTGTCTATGTTAGGCAAGACTCATGCATGTCGATTTGATTTTGCAAAACATCTTAAATCCACCAATCATGATGTTTTTTCTCGGCATTTTTGCCGCTTTGGTGAGGTCTGACCTTGAAATCCCTCAATCTTTATCCAAGCTATTTTCACTTTATTTGCTTATCGCGATTGGATTGCATGGCGGTTATGAACTTTCAAAAAGTGGAATATCACTTTATGTAGTAAAAGTTTTAGCTTTAGCCAGCTTTATGGCTTTCCTTGTCCCGATTTACTCGTTTTTTGTATTAAGAGTGCGCCTTGATGTTTATAATGCAGTCGCGATAGCTGCATCTTATGGCTCTATTAGCGCAGTTACTTTTATCACTGCAGTTTCTTTTCTTGATAGTCTTAACCTTCATCATGGTGGTTATATGGTTGCTGCTATGACACTAATGGAATCGCCTGCGATAGTTGTAGGGCTTTTGCTCCTCTCTCTCTTCGCCCGAAGGGCGGATTCTGAAATTAAATGGGGCGGTGTTTTAAAAGAAGCGCTGTTTAATGCTTCTGTTTTGCTCTTGGTCGGGACCTTGCTGATTGGGGCTTTGACAGGTGAAAAGGGGTGGAAGTCAATTGAGCCACTCTTTGGCGGGCTTTTCAAGGGCATGCTGACCTTTTTCCTTCTTGACATGGGTCTAATAGCCGGTAAGCGCTTGGGCGATGTTAAAAAGGTTGGGGTTTTCCTGATAGCTTTTGGCGTTATTATGCCTATTTTTAATGCGTCTTTGGGAATTTTGCTGGCGAAGCTTGCCAATTTTCATACAAGTGATGCGTTTCTTTTTAGTATTCTTTGCGCAAGTGCGTCTTATATTGCAGTGCCTGCCGCGATGAGGATGTCAGTGCCCGAGGCTAATCCGAGTATTTACATAACATTATCACTTGCCATCACCTTTCCGTTTAATATAGCTTTTGGAATTCCGCTTTACTATAGCATGGTGAGCTTGCTATGGAATTAGTGAAAATGAAAAAGATAGAGATAGTTGTTGATAATACTCACTTAAAGATGGTTTTGGACATCTTAGAATCGTCTGGGGTGAGTGGATACACTGTAATAAAGGACATAATTGGCAAAGGTGACAGAGGTTTGGTCTTAGCTGATGAGCCTTTTGAGGGTTTGAAAAATAGCTATCTATTCACGGTTTGCAACGACGAAATTGCCAATAGCGTTATAGCCCGTATTGGCCCTCTTCTTAAGCGCTATGGTGGTGCTTGCATGGTAAGCGATGTAGGTTGGTTAGTTTATTAATTGCTATTATAGCCTTTATTAAGACCAGTTATTGAAGGTTAGGTGCGTTAAGGTTATAATAAAAAGACTATTTTCAGGAGGTGTGAAAAATGGCTACTATAACGCCTGATAAGTCGCTTGATACCTCTGGTCTTAATTGCCCACTTCCAGTCCTTAAAACCAAAAAGGCTATGGAAGGTCTTCAATCAGGGCAAATTTTGGAGGTAATTAGCACTGACCCAGGTGCGAAGGCTGACATCCCAGCCTTTTGTAATAGAACTGGTCATCAGCTTTTGGAGACCGTTGAAGAAGGAGGTAAATACATCTTTTACCTCCGTAAAAAGTAGGGGTCAAAACCATGGCAACAGAAAGATTTGCTATTATAGCCACTAAGGGTACGCTTGATATGGCGTATCCGCCTTTAATTTTGGCTTCAACGGCTGCTTCGTTAGGTGTAGAAACTGCAATCTTTTTTACTTTCTACGGTCTTAACATCATCCATAAAAAGAGAATGCAAGAGTTAAAAGTAGCGCCTGTTGGAAATCCTGCGATGCCTATGTCATTCCCACCGTCTATGAAAAACGGCTTTACAGATGCTATAGCGTCAGTAATGCCCGGTCCTCCTCAGCTCTTAGGTGTTATCCCTGGGATGACGGACCTTATGACCTACATGATGAAAAAGTCCATAAAAGAACATGGCGTTGCGTCAATTCCTGAGCTCCTCGATGCTTGTAAAGAAGCTGAGGTTAAGCTAATCGCTTGCCAGATGACCATGGAACTCTTTGGATACAGTCAAGACGATTTAATAGACGGGCTTGAGCCCCCGGCAGGCGCAGCTACTTTTATAAACTACGTCATGGAAGCTGATAAACCGATGATTGTATTCGTTTAGGGAGGTATCTATGTCATACGAAAAGGTTCTCTTTTACATTCTAACAGTTCCCTTTTTTGATAGAGCAGAGCCTGCGACCGGAGAGCTCATAAATCCAAAAGCTGGAGCTCCTTTCTTTCTTGCTACTGCTGCAACTACGATGGATTACGAGGTTGAGATGGTGATAACTTCCGAGGCTGGCTTTTTATTAATGAAAGATAATGCAAAGAAAGTAAAGGTCAGACCTGGCGTAGAGCAAACCGTGCACGATTTTATCCTTATGGCAAAAGAGGCTGGGGTCAAAATCTACCTTTGCGTGCCATCGCTTGATTTAACGGATGTCTATAAGAGAGAAGACGTTAACATGGAGCTTTGTGATGGCATAATAGGCGGGGCGGCTTTTCTTGATAAGCTTATGAGTGGGGAATATGCTGTCATCACTCTTTAAAATCATAAACTTTTCTTTGTTTGCTTATAAGTCATATTTATTCCCTTCATTGGGTTATTTGCATAAATTTAACAAAGAAGGAGGATTCTGATGGAAGGTCATATATATGGTTATAACCTCCCAATTTCAGAAAAGACAAAGGTAGTGCCGTGGGAGGAAAAAGTCAGAGTTGTCGAAGAGGTTAAAGCAGACTTTAGATATAAAGAATACATATACGGCTGTCTCAATTGTGGCGTTTGCACAGCCTCTTGTCCGTCTAACAGGTTCTTTGATTACTCTCCCAGGGAGATAGTCCAGCGCTTCTTAGAAGACGATGTAGAAGTCCTCTACGACATGATGCACGAATACATCTGGGCTTGCTCGCAGTGTTTTACTTGCTGGATAAGATGTCCATTTGTGAATAATCCAGGCGGTCTTGTTGCCATAATGCGCGAAGTTGCGGTGCGTAACGCTTTTGAAGCAACCAAAGACCTTCTTAAACCATACGGCAGGGTGCTTCTTAAGGTTATGACCACGGGAAATCAGCTCTCCGCAGACATGCTTCAGCCGGACTTCTTCCCAGACTGGGGTCCAAAGATGGCTGATAATATGGAAAACCTAAGAGCAAAGCGCTTAGCAATCCCATTTGATGTCGGTAAATCAGTCAAAACCGCTTGGGAGGTCTCTCTCGAAACGGCGGTTGAGATGTATACGATTTGGAGAGAAACGGGCATTTTTGAGATGCTCGAGAAGCTCGACCCGAACCTCTACAATGTCATTATGGACATAGTGGAGGAAAACGAAGAGCGCTACCAAGAGCTTACTGAAGAAGATTAATTAAAGGAGGTTTAGCTATGGCACATGGCGGCGGTTTTGGACATAATAGCCCAGGGGGGCTTTTGCGCTATCCTGAAAAGGAGCCATTTGCCCTAAAGGAATACAACTCTCACTATGACCACATCTTCGAGCTTATGGAAGAGCTCGAACACAAAGGCGAGATACTAATACATAGAATCACGCCGGAACACAAACCAGTTGAGGTCTTTACAAGAACCGGAAGAATAAAAACCATTCCAACAAACAAGCTCTGGCATCACAAGTCCTGTGGTCAGTGTGGCAACATCCCGGGCTACCCAGCAGCAATATTTTGGTTTATGAATAAATTCGGGCTTGATTATCTAAATGAGCCGCATCAAACTTCCTGCACTGCATGGAACTACCACGGCTCCGGGACTTCAAACCCGGTTGCTCTCGCAGCAGTTTGGCTCAGAAACATGCATCAAGCATGGAAAACTGGCTACTACCCCCTTATTCACTGCGGGACCTCCTTTGGTTCATACAAAGAAACACGCGAGCAATTAATCTTTAACAAAGAACTGAGAGACGCCGTTAGACCAATCCTTAAAAAGTTAGGAAGACTTACGGAAGACGGACGCATAGTCATTCCTCAAGAGGTAGTTCACTATTCAGAGTGGGTTCACGCCGTGCGCTACCAAATCGCCAAGCTCTACGAATCAGAAGGCAAGTCAAAGGGCATAGATATTTCAAGTGTTAGGGTTGCAATTCATAACGCTTGCCATACATACAAGATGATTGCCGACGACTATCCTTACGATCCAGAGGTCTTTGAAGGTCAGCGTCCAGCGGCTTCTACCGCAGTTGTGCAAGCTCTTGGGGCACAGGTTGTTGATTACTCAACATGGTTTGACTGCTGCGGCTTTGGCTTTAGACACATCCTCACAGAGAGAGAGTTTACCCGCTCTTTTGCAATCCAGCGCAAGCTAAAGGTTATCTACGAAGAGGTAAAAGCAGACCTAATAGTAACTCATGACACTGGTTGCACAACTACTTTCGAGAAAAACCAATGGATTGGCAAAGCCCACGGTATGTATTACCCTGTTGCGGTTATGTCTGATGTCATGTTTGCAGCCCTTGCTTGCGGTGCCCACCCATTTAAGATTATCCAGCTTTACTGGAACTGCTCTTCCTACGAGCCACTTCTTGAAAAAATGGGTATTACCAACTGGAGAGAGCTCAAAAAAGAATGGGAAGACGCAGTTAACCACATAGCGCAACTTGAAAAAGCTGGCAAGTACGACGAGCTCATGGAATTCTTCAAAGAATACGACCTTTATGAACCTTATAGCAAAACTGCAAGCGGCAAGCCAAAGGCATCTGCAACCGCCAACATTCCTCTATTTAAATCTTAAATAAAACGGGGGCTTCGCCCCCATTCTTTTATAAAGGAGGTAAGTTTATGAGCTCGGTGCTCGTCGTTGGTGCTGGTCCGACTGGTCTTGCAGCAGCAAGGGGTCTTGCAAAACTGGGTATTAAAACCATCCTTCTTGAGAAGGATTCAGAACTCGGCGGCAACCCAATTAAAAATCACTATCACACGTTAATACCCCGCAAGCTAAAGCCGTCTCAGGTGCTTGGTCCCTACATTCGCGAAGTCCAAGAAAGTAAAAATGTAACGCTGTATCTAAACACCGAACTGGTCTCTTGCGAAGGTGAAGTCGGAAACTTTAAAGTGGGTCTTTCAAACGGAAAGACCGAAACGGTTGGTGCAATAGTAGTTGCTACTGGTTTTGAACATTTTGACCCAAAGCGCAAGGGAGAGCTTGGCTACGGTCTTTATCCTGATGTAATTACGAACCTCGAGCTTGAGCGCATGTTTTCTCAGGAGGGCAAGCTCTATAGACCTTCAAACAAGCAGCTTCCAAAAAGGGTCGCTTTTGTCTTTTGCGTAGGCTCTCGGGACCGTCAGCTTGGGGTTACCAATGTCCATTGTTGCAGATATGGCTGCGCGCTCTCTGGTCTTCAGGGGTCTGAAATAAGGGAGCATTACCCGGATGTGGACGTTTTCTGCTATTACATGGATGTTAGGACCTATGGCACATGGGAGTATCCCTTCTACTGGGCTCCTCAAGAGGAATATGGCGTTAGATATGTTCGCGGAAGGATAGCAGAAATCACCTACAGCCCTGCAGACGGGCGCTTGAGGGTAAAGCACGAAGATACCATAGTCCAAAGACCCGCTGAGGTGCCAATGGACTTAGTTGTTTTGGTCCTCGGCATGGAGCCATCAGAGGGGACTAAAAAGGTTGCCAAAATCCTCGGTCTAAAGCAGGATAAAGATAGCAGGTTCCTCGTTCCTTCAGACGAATCCGGTTCTAACATAGTTTCTAACAAAGAAGGCATATTCATAGCAGGTGCCTGTAAAGGACCAATCGACATAGAATCCTGTCTCTCTGAAGGTGAGGCTGCTGCTTTAGAAGCTGCGGCTGTAATCAATACAAAGGTAGGTGTATGAAAAAGCTCGCGACTCTGGACGACTTCCTCGTCCGGGATTACCTCATAAAAATCCTTGGGGAAGGGGAGGAGTTTGTGAGGGGGTTTTATCAGGACCTTCTTGCCAAAAGTCAGTTTTTCTCCCAAGTTCTCTCTCCCGAGAGGGTGTCAAAGCTCTCAGAAGAAGAAGCCCTAAATGTCCTTGATTTAGTTTTTGCGGTTCGCCGCAAAAAAGAACGCGTGCTCAAAGAAACCGGACTTGAAAAGCTAAGGCTCATGATTAAAGAGCTCCTCACATCTGAAAGTGAGTGGGACAGCAAAGTAGAGCGATTTGCGCGAGAGCTCAGGGGCGTTGATTTCAAATTCGCTCGCGATTTCGCGAGCGAGATTATTCATTTTTCCTATCCTGATAGGTATGTTTTGTGGACGAGCTGGATTTGGGACCCAGAGAGCGAGAGTGGAGCAGTAGTTTTCTTAAAAGAAGAGCCACCGAAGCGCCATATGTATGGAGAAAAGTATGAAGAGTTTGAAAAGATTTACAAGCAGGTGCAGGAAAAATTGACTGATTTCGGCATAAAAGTGCGCGGGTTTTTGATGGTTGATATATTCCTTGCAATGATTTATGCAACTTATGTTGATTACATGACCTTGTCCACGATGCATAGTGCCAAGGGATTCTTTCCGCCTGCGGGTGCTATGGCAAGAAGGCTCCTGGGTCTTTCAGTAAAAGAAGAGATGGAGGTTTGAATTATGGCTATACATGAGCGAAGTTTGGTTGAACAGGAGAGGATTCTTAGAAAAGAAAGGTTGGTTGTTGACGGTGTTGATGTCTCCGGCGATTGGAATCTTATCATACTTCCGAGAGTTATCGAAGATTACGACCTTGATTTTGCAAAGGAAGTTGCAGAATCCCCGGATGGCAAAACCATAACCCAGTGTTACCAATGCTCTTACTGCACGGCTTCCTGCCCGGTGCATAATTATTGGGACGATAGGTATAACCCAAGGCACTTTATATACCTTGCGCGCCTTGGCATGGTTGACGAGCTTCAAAAGCGCGCTGATGTTATCTGGAGATGTGTCTCCTGTCATAAATGCACTCATAGATGCCCGAAGGGCGTTTTAGTAGAAGAAGTCCTAAAGGTTATTCTAAGGGCTATGGCAAAAAGAGGTCTCATTGAAGAATATCCGTCCAAGAAGTTTGATAAGTTTTTCACTGAGTCTGTGTTAGAGTATGGTCGCATCGAGGATGGCGAGCTCTTGCTTGGGTGGGTAGAAAAGCAAGGCTATAAGCTATTTAAAGACCCGATTCTTAAAAAGCCAGTGCCACTGATTGGGGATGCGCCTTTGTGGCTAAAGCAGCTTATGTTAAAACCCATAAAGAGTATGAATGTTGGCTTTTTGATGCTTAACGCAAAGCACATGCTCTTTCACCCAAGGACCAAAAACTGGAACAAATTTAAGCAGGTCCTTAGAAAGGCAATGGAGGAAGAGGGAGCTCTTAAATAAAGGAGGTTTACTATGGGTAGCATAGGTAAAAGAGTTGCTTATTATCCCGGTTGCTCCCTTGAGGGTGCGGCAAGGGCTTACGATATATCTTCAAGGATTGTTGCAAAGGAGCTCGGGCTTGAGCTTGATTACCTTGAAGACTATAACTGCTGCGGTGCGATGGAATCAAAAAATGTCACATTTATGGGAACAATGCTCCTAAATGCCCGCAATATGTCTCTTGCGAAAAAGCAGGGGCATAGTGCAATCGTAGCACCCTGCAACGGATGTTCCTTTTCAATGCAAAGAGCTGAGTATTTCCTTGAAACAGACCCAAAGGTATTTGAAAAGGTAAATGCCTT
>JANWVD010000090.1 GCA_025057715.1 Aquificaceae bacterium
AAAATGTGGTTAACTTTCTGTCACAATTTGCGTTCTTTGAAGGAGACAGCGTGGTTGAAAGCTTTGTTGACCCGAAAACCCTGCCGGGACTTGCCATATACGCGCTTCACTTTGCAAAAGTCAAACCTGAGGCAATAAGAGAAGCGTATAAACATATGTATCTTGCGGATTTACCGGGGATTAGTATTTAGATAGGCTTTCCGATACGGTTTAATCTGGGGCTTAGAAAAGCGCTGAAGAGCTGCTTAAAGCCGGTGAGGATAGTGAGGGAATGCTCCTCTCCACCGCGAAGCGGTGGGGTTTTGCCAGAAAAGTAAACAATAAATGCCTTGCCGACTATGTTTTCCCTTGGTAAAAAGCCCCAGTATCTGCTATCTTCGCTATTGTCCCTGTTATCACCCATTACAAAGTAGTGACCGGGCGGGACGGTTGCATTAAAGCTTGGGCGAATCAGACCTGCTTCTTGGATATAGGCGCTTTGATAGGTAAAGCCATCTGGCAGGGTTTCTTGGAAGATTATGCGGGTCATGCCGTTGTAGTCTTCAGAGCGAAGGGACCTTGTTTCAATGCGCTTGCCGTTTATGAAAATGTGCTGTCCGTTTATATAAATGTGGTCGCCCGGCATGCCGATGATGCGCTTGATGTAATCAAGCTTTGGATTAGTGGGGGATTTAAAAACCACGATGTCGCCCCTCTTTGGCTCTGTGAGGGTATAGACCAGCTTATTAACGAGGATGAAATCGCCCACGAGCAAGGTTGGCTCCATCGAGCCAGAGGGGATATTGTAAGCTTGGAAAAAGAAGGTCCTTACTACGATAACAAGGGTTGCTATGATTGCTAATTCCTTTAAAAAGCCCTTTAGCCGCACAATGAAGGATTATAAGCGCTTCTTAGCTGACCGCATGCACCTAAGATATCTTTCCCTTTGCTAAAGCGGATATGGGTCATAACATGATGTGAGGTTAAAACTTCCTGAAAAGCTAATATGCGTTCCATGGGGGGTCTTTTGAAGTTAGAGCCTGGTTCTTCGTTATATGGGATTAGATTTACCTTAAACTTGCCGGGTTTTTTAAGAATGTAAGGCAAGAGCTCAAGAGCATGCTTAGGAGAATCGTTAAGACCGCTTATGAGGACATACTCGAGCATGATTCGTCTTCCCTTTGACAAGGGATAATCGTAAAGCGCTTGGAATAAGTCGTTGAGCGTATTTGTTTGACTAATTGGCATTAAATTAAGTCTAAGAGATTGGTTTGGGGCATTTATTGATACCGCGAGGTTTAAATCCCGCATTAGAGGGTCATTTGACATTTTTTTAATTTGGGCTATTAAACCGCTTGTTGATATGCTAATTCTTCGCTTTGATAAGTCAAGACCCCAGCTGCTTACCAAGATTTGAGCGGCTTTCCTCACACTCTCATAGTTTGCAAGAGGCTCTCCCATTCCCATGAAAACAACGTTTCTGGCGCGCTCGCCCGTTAGGATGCTGACTTGCATGTATTGTTCTACGATTTCGTGAGGTTGAAGATTTCGTAAAAGACCGTCTTTAGCCGTTGCACAAAAGCGACAACCAATCGCACAACCTACTTGAGAAGATACACATAAGGTAGTATGGTCTTTTTCAAAAATCAAAACGGACTCAATTTTTAAGCCATCCTTGGTTTTAAAGAGAAACTTTATGGCGTCTTCTGCTTTTAGAGTGGTTATAAGCTCCAAACTCCAGAAGCTATACATCGATGAGAGTTCTTGCCTAAGCCCTTTTGGGAGGTTTGACATCTTTTCAAAATCAGTTTGGAAGTGCTTATAGACCCAATTAAGGAGTTGGTCGGCTCTGTATGGTTCTTTATTAAAATCTTTCCTTAGTTCTTCCCGCGTAAGACTGAAAAAATGCTTCATTTGGTTGTTTAATTTTAATATAGTCCTCGTGGCTAAGGTAATATAATCTACGCTATGTCTGGTCACGACCTGAGAGAAGCGTTTTTGGACTTTTTCTCGAGAAAAAACCACAAGAGGGTTAAATCTGCGAGCCTTATACCTCAAACTGATAAAACCCTGCTTTTTGTAAATGCAGGTATGGTTCCATTTAAAAATGCTTTTTTGGGTATTGAGGTGCCGATTTATCCAAAGGTCGTGTCCTGTCAAAAGTGTCTGAGGGTTTCTGGAAAGCATAATGACCTTGAAAGCGTGGGAAAAACCTCGAGACATCACACGTTTTTTGAAATGCTCGGGAATTTTTCCTTTGGTGATTACTTTAAAGAGAGAGCTATAGAGCTCGCTTGGGAATTTTTAACACTTGAGCTTGGAATAGACAAGGAAAAGTTATTCGTGAGTGTTTATGACCAAGACGAAGATGCCTACAGAATCTGGAAAGAGAAGATAGGCGTTCCAGAAGAGAGGATACTTAAGTTAGGGCAAGAGGATAACTTTTGGCAAATGGGCGACACAGGACCCTGTGGACCTTGCTCTGAGATTTACTTTGATAGGGGGGAAGATAAAGAGGAAAGACTATTGGAAGTTTGGAACCTTGTTTTTATGCAGTATGAGCGTCTTGCAGATGGAAGCTTGGTAAGCCTTGCAAGACCATGCATAGATACTGGGATGGGTCTTGAGAGGATGGCGAGCGTGCTTCAGGGAAAGGATAGCAACTTTGAGATAGACCTCATAGCACCGATAATAGGCTTTGTTAGAGATAGCTCAAGAGAAGAAGACCAAATAGCATTTAGAGTAATTGCAGACCACCTGAGGGCTTTGACATTTGCCATATCTGACGGCGTGCTTCCCTCAAGCGCGGGGAGAGGGTATGTTATTAGGCGAATTTTAAGAAGGGCGGTAAGATTTTTACAAAAAATAGGGATTAAAGAGCCGTTTTTATACCTTGGAATAAAAGAGGTCGTTAGGATAATGAAAAGCGCATATCCTGAACTAAAGCAATCGGAGGATTTTGTGAGTTCAGTAGTTAAATCTGAAGAGGAAAGATTTTTGAATACCCTGACAAGAGGATTGCCTTACCTTCAAGATGCATTGCAAAATGCAAAAGGGGGGACTTTAAGCGGGGAAGTTATATTCGAGCTTTACGATACATACGGGCTTCCTTTGGAGCTAATTGAAGAAGTATGCAACGAAGAGGGGATTAAGTTAGACATGGAGGGGTTTGAGAGCTCTATGCAATCCCAAAGAGAGAGGGCAAGGAAGCACTTTAAAATCATAGCAAAAGAAGTAAAACCAATTCACGGACACTTAAAAGAGATTGGTATAAATAGCAAGTTCATAGGATATGATAACTTTTCCTGCGTTAGCAGGATATTAGCAATTGTTAAAGATGATTCTCTTGTTTCTTCGCTGAGCTCAGGTGATAAAGCGTCGGTTGTTTTGGAAGAAACGCCATTTTACGCAGAAAGAGGCGGGCAAGTTGGTGATACGGGGATAATAGTTTCCCAAACTGGGACCTTCGAGGTAATAGATACGCAATCACCAATTGACGGAATAATATTGCACATTGGGGTTGTTAAAGAGGGTTATCTTGAGGTTAATCAAAATGTCCAAGCGCTCATAGATAAAAGGCGAAGAGAGGATATAACGAGGCATCACACTGCTACGCATCTTCTTCATGCTGCGCTTAGAAAGGTGCTTGGTGAGCATGTAAGACAGGCTGGCTCAATGGTTGGCGAGAGCTATCTTAGGTTTGATTTTACTCATCATAGTGCGCTAACTGACGAAGAGCTAAGCTTGGTTGAAGAGATAATAAACGAAGAGATTAGGAAAAACACGCCAGTTGATACAAAGTTGCAAGATTATCAAAGCGCAATAAAAGAGGGGGCAATAGCGATTTTTGAAGAAAAATACTCTGATATTGTAAGGGTTTTATCAGTCGGGGATTTTTCAAAAGAGCTTTGTGGCGGGACGCATGTTAAATACACTGGGGAAATAGGGCATTTTAGAATTGTTTCAGAGAGCTCTGTGGGGGCGGGGGTTAGGAGAATTGTTGCAAGGGGGGGAAGATGGGCGGATGAAATATTCGCGCGTAAGCGCGAGATTATAGATAAATTATCAAAAATGTTATCCGTGCCGGAGGAAGAGCTCCCAAGGGCAGTAGAGAGAATGCTTAGTGAGGCTATGCAAAAGGATGCCCTTATTTCGTCGCTGAGGCAGAAGGTCCTAAGAGAGGAGATAAAAAGCCTTAAGCGAGAGAGCGTTAATAATGTTGAGTTAATATGGGGAACTTTGGGGGCAGATA
>JANWVD010000091.1 GCA_025057715.1 Aquificaceae bacterium
AAATTATATGGGCGAAGCCTTTCTTCGAGCTCGTATAGCTTCTTGCTAAGCGGAAAAGAGCCGTCTTTTGTTCTGATGCTTACCTCTCCCATCTCTGCTTGAATATAGAAAACCTCGTGCGGGTTTATGAAAATTACCTTATTACCGATTCTC
Organism: Aquificaceae bacterium; assembly: GCA_025057715.1. GTDB lineage: Bacteria > Aquificota > Aquificia > Aquificales > Aquificaceae > JANWVD01. Next base: position 154 of record JANWVD010000091.1, read on the forward strand.
GCCGGCAAAAATGGCTTTTCTGATTTAATAAAGTTTATTACCTGATTGGTGTTGGACTTTTTTTCCATCACCTTATCTATGGCTTTTTGCAAATCTTCGAGAGAGAATGGTTTCAGAAGGTAATCAACAGCATTGACCCTAAAGGCGTCAAGGGCATATTCGCCATAGGCTGTTGTGAAGATGATATAAGGCTTTAAGCCGAGGGATAGGATGTCTTTTGCTAAGTCAAGACCTGTGCCGTCTGAAAGGCGAATATCGAGGAATATCAAGTCAGGTGAGTGTTTCTCAAGCAAGGATTTTGCCTCTGCAATGCTACTTGCAACCCCTACTACCTTCCCCCGAGCGTCTTGCGAGATTAGCCTCGTTATTCTCTGGATTGCTATCGGCTCGTCTTCTACTACAAGGATTTTCAGCTCCATGGCTTAAACTATATGCCCTCAGGTATTACTTTCATCTGCGGTTTTTGAGTTTTCATTTAGAAGAACCCGCCTTTCGTAAATTAGCGCAAGGCTAAATAGGGTGGTGAAAATCAAAGGTCCTAAGAAGATTCCAACAAATCCAAAGGTCAAAAGCCCACCGACAATAGAGAAAAACAACGCAATGTAAGGTATATTAAGCCCCAGCTTCATAATTAGCGGTCTTACTATGTTGTCTATGGTTGATATTATTAGCATCCCGTAGAGCAGAAGTATCACAGCGTTTGTCAAACCCCTATCGAAAAACAGATAGATTACGGTCGGAAACCAAACAAAGCCAGCGCCAAATGGCGGGATAAACGAGCTAAAGAAGGTGAAAACCGATAGCAAGGTTGCGTATTCTATTCCTGCGAGCTTGTATCCTAAGAAGCTCACGAGCCCCTGCGCGGTTGCCACGCCAATCGCCCCATAGACTGTCGCAAGAATTGTTTTATAAATAGTTAAGAAAACGCTTTGAACATCTTCCTCATGCATTGGCAGGAATCTTTTACCAAATTCTATGAATCGTGGACCATCTTTAAGGATAAAGAACAGAGTTAATAAAAATACGAAAGATTTAAAGAAAAACCCGATAACTATCGGGACTAACTTTGTCATAAGTCCCACGAGCTTTTGGAGTTGCTCTCTTAAGCTGTTTAAAAGCGCATTTTTTAGAGCATCTGAGCTTAGATAGCTCTCTATGCTTTGAGTGAGTTCTTCGCCCAAAAAGCCCTTAAGGACCGGAAGGGTTAGGATTTTGTGCTTTAAAGCATCAAACTGACCTTGTTGGGTAAAGTTTACAATGTAGTTTATTACATCCACGGATTGCCTAAGAGCTACGGCGACGACGAGACCAAACGGAACTACGACCAAAATGAGAACCCCGAGACTCAAAATAAGCGCAGATAGGGCGTTGCTTTTGATGTAAGACCTTAGTTTTAAGTGAATTGGATACAAAACTAACGCAAAGATTATTGCCCAAAGGATGGGCTTTAGGAAAGGGACTAACATCAAAAGAGACAGAAGCGAGAAAAAGCCAGTTAAAGCGAGCGTAAAGTAGGTAAAGAGCTTATTTTTTAACTCTTGCTCTTGCACGAAAGACCCTGAAAAAGTATCCACTTATGAAAAGCAAGAAAACTGCTGCAATTATGTAAAACAAGATTAGCGACTTCATAGCTCAATCTCTGCGTGACGGTTTGCATGGCATTGGATGTTTACTGCAACTGGCAAGGAGGCAATGTGACATGGATGCATCTCTACTTTTACGTCAACGGCAGTCACCCTTCCGCCAAAGCCCATAGGTCCCCAGCCTACTTTGTTTACTTCTTCAAGGAGTTCTTCCTCTATTTTGCGCGCAAGCGCGTTTTGGTTTCTCTCACCTAATTTCCTAAGGAGGGCTCTTTTTGCCAAGAGCGCGCAAAGCTCGAAGTTTCCCCCTATGCCTACGCCTACGGTCATGGGAGGGCACGCATTCGGTCCGGCGAGGCGCACGGTCTCTATGACGAAGTTTTTAAGCCCCTCGTAGCCATCCGCAGGCTTTAGCATAGCCAGGCGAGAGGTGTTTTCAGAGCCTGCGCCCTTTGGCGCGATCGTGATTTTTATCTTGTCCCCTTTGACTATTCTATAGTGCACGATTGCCGGGGTGTTGTCCTTTGTGTTTTTTCGTTCAAAGACCGGGTCTTCTACAATTGAAGCTCTTAGATAGCCTTCTGTGTAGGCTTGGCGAATTCCCTCGTTTATTGCGTCTTCTATATATCCGTCAAATATTGACACCTCTTGCCCAATGTCCACGAATACGACCGCCACGCCTGTATCTTGACAATATGCCATTGATTCTTCCTTAGCGAGCTTTGCGTTAAGAAGGATTTGATTTAGGACCTCTTTGCCTACTATGGACTCTTCCTTCTGTATTGCTTTTTCAAAGGCGTTAGCAACATCTTCAGGAAGGCTGTAATTTGCCTCAATCGCAAGACGCTTGACTGCGTTTAGTATATCTTGAGCTTTAATTACCCTCACGAAGGAGCTCCTCTAAAAGTTTTACATTCTTTCTAACAGATTCTACGGATTTTTGCCACATTTCGCGCTCTTTTTCAGTCATTGGTATTTTTATTATGTCCTCTACGCCATCGTTGCCAAGACGCACGGGAACCCCAACGCATAGACCTTCGGCTTGGTAGTATGCCCCAGCTTCGCCAGTTAAATACACAGAGCAGGGCATGACCCTTTTGTTGTCTGTGACTATTGCTTCGACCATTTCAACAACTGATGCAGCAGGTGCGTGATAGGCGGATGTGCCCATAAGGTCTACAATTTCGCCCCCGCCAAACTGCGTTCTTTTTACTATCTCTTGGAGCTTTTCTTGGTCTATGAGGTCTTTTATCGGTATTCCGCTTATGTTTGATATCGAGATTAGAGGGACCATCTCGTCCCCATGCCCGCCAATGACGTAAGAGTGAACATCGCGGGGGGATATTTTCAGCTCTTTTGAGATAAAGGTTTTAAATCTGGCAGAGTCTAAGACCCCAGCCATGCCTAAGACTCTTTTAAACTCACCCATGTATTTACAAACTGCGAAGGTCATAAGGTCAACCGGGTTTGTCACAACTACCACTATTGCCTCTGGCGCGTAAGTTCTTATTGCCCTTGCGGCTACTTTCATAATGCCGAGGTTCTTCCCAAGAAGGTCCTCTCTGCTCATGCCCGGTCTTCTTGCAAAGCCTGCGGTGATTATCACTATGTCGCTGTCTTTTATTGCTTCATAGCCGTCGCCGTCTTGAGTTACGCAAAACCCCTCTACGCGCCCGTCTATATTGAGAGCGCTTAGCATCTGTGAAATGTCCATTGCCTTGCCCTTTACCGGCTCTATTGTCCTATCGCCGTCCTTTTTAGGAAGGTCAAACATCCTTACATCTACAAGCCCTCTTAGGGCAAGGAGGCTCGCTGTATGTTCCCCTACGTTCCCCGCCCCTATGACTGAAACGACCTTTCTTAGCTTCATCTTTTTTCTCCCTCCTTGCTCTTTACCCAGCTTAGCAGCCCGCCTTTTATTAAAACGTCAACTTGCTTTGGAGTTAAGCTATATTTGCAATTGATTTCTTTGTTTAAAGACTCATTTAAAACCTTTATGCTTTTGCCAAGCTTTAAGCTCTCGTGGATGTTTTCAATTTGAAGAACATCACCCTGATTTAAAAGCTCAAAATCGCTTGGATTTTCAAGCTCGAGCGGTAAAATGCCAAAATTTACCAAGTTTGCGTGGTGAATCCTTGCAAAGGACTTTGCTATAACTACCCTTACTCCTAAGAACCTTGGCGCAAGAGCTGCGTGCTCTCGCGAAGAGCCCTGACCGTAGTTTTCCCCGCCCACTATTGAGAGTGAAAATCCCTCTTTGACTTGCTCTTTTGCACGCTTTACAAACTCAGGGTCAACCAAGTTAAACACATACTCGCTAATTGCGTAAATATTTGACCTAAGAGGAAGTATCTTTGCCCCCGCTGGCATAATGTGGTCAGTAGTGATATTGTCGCCAACCTTTATGCTTACTTTTAGCTTTAAGCTATCTGGCAAAGGCTCAAAATCTGGC
>JANWVD010000092.1 GCA_025057715.1 Aquificaceae bacterium
CTGTGGATTTAAAAAAACGCCCATACCGAGAATACCGGCAAGAATCAAAACGCTCATTACCCAAAAAGTCAGCTTCACGAGATTCCCTCCTCGCGCATGGCATTTTCGATAGCTCTTTCAAGAACTGAAATGCCAGTAGAGCCAAAGGCTATGCGAGCATCTGCGCACTTTTGAGGGTTTAAGAGTTCTAAGGCATCCTCTTCGAACTGCTCGCTTAAGGTTTTTAGCATGCTAAGAGATATATCTTTAATTGAAATACCGCTGTCTATGACCTTGGCACATAAGTTGCCAACAATCTCGTGAGCGTCTCTGAAGCTAATTCCCTTTTTCACAAGATAGTTCGCAAGGTCTGTCATGACGCTTAAATCTTGGCTAAGCTCGTAAAGTCTGTTTACGTTGAATTTAGCCCCCTCGAGGCTTAAATTTAGAGCTCTTATGCAATCAAGCGTGGTTTTTAAGCTATCAAAAAGCGGCTCTTTGTCTTCTTGAAGGTCGCGATTGTAAGCCGTTGGCAAGCCCTTTAGCAAAACGAAAACGCTGAGCAAGTTTGCATAAAGCCTTGAGGTTTTACCTCTTATAAGCTCAAGAACGTCCGGATTTTTCTTCTGGGGCATTATGGAACTCCCTGTGCATAACCTATCAGGAAGCTCAAGAAGATTAAACTCCTGGCTTGACCAAATAATCATGTCCTCTGCCATGCGAGATAGGTGCATGCCGCAAACTGCGCAAGCATAAAGAGCGTCAAGCACAAAATCCCTATCTGAGGTAGCTTGGATAGAGTTTTTGCTAACTTTGTTAAACCCAAGCAAAGAGGCAGTGTAGAACCTATCTAATGCAAAGTCAACACCCGCAACTGCGCCAGAGCCCAAAGCTAACACATCAGAGCTCTTGTAGGCGTTTATAAACCTGATAGTATCTGATAAAAAAGCCTCGCGAAAGGCAAGAAAGTAGTGAGATAGCCTTATTGGCTGAGCGTGTTGAAGGTGGGTGTAGGATGGTGCAATGGTGTTTATATGCTCTTTGGCAAGTAAAACCAGTCTCTGTCTTAGAAGTTTTAGCTCGTTGATGATGTTGCTTAGCTCTTCTTTGAGAAAGAGTCTTAGGTCGCAAACTACCTGGTCGTTGCGAGAGCGCGCGGTGTGGAGCTTTTTCCCGAGCTGCCCAATCTCGCGCGTAAGCGCGGTTTCTATATTCATATGAACATCCTCAAGGGACTTGTCAGGCACCAAAGAGCCATCTTCTAACTTCTTAAGAAGTCGCTCAAGACCCGTAAGGAGCGTATTGGACTCTTCGGGCGTTAATACCAGAGCTCTCTCGAGGGTGCGAACGTGAGCCATGCTTTGCAGGATGTCAAATTTTGCCAATTGCCAATCAAAGCTGATAGACTCGGTAAATTCCTCTATGAAAGGTGCCGTGCTTTCTTTGAATCTTCCCGCCCAGGGTTTTTGCATAGAAGTTTATAATAACGCCAGTGAGGATAGTTGCCAAAAGCGAGGAGATAAGGGTCGTTGGAGAAATCAGAAGGTGCAACGAAGGGGAGAGTTCTAAGTTTTATTGCCTCGAGGTTATTATAAAGTTTGACAACGGTCAGGAGCTTAGCTACACCCTTAACACCCACGGCGAGCCAAAGGGGCTTTTGGAGTTTTTAGAAAACAAAAAGGGAATCAAAGACCGCCTCGCACGCTCTTTCGCCCTAACGGAAAGCGGGGAAATTATTTCTCTATATTCATAAAACGCGCCCTTCGGGCGCAAATTCTTTTAAGGAAAGTAAGTCCTTCGAGATTTGCCTTCTGAGTTCTTCGAGGCTTGAGAATTTCATCTGCGGTCTTAGGAATTTCTCAAACCTGAGATTCAGAACTTTGCCCTCGAGCGAACCTTTAAAGTTAGGAAAGTAAACCTCAAGCCTTTTTGAAAGCCCGCCGACCGTTGGTCTTTTGCCAAAGTTCGCAAGACCCAAAAGCCCCTCCTTGGATACAACTATATAAACGCCCTCCTTGAGGCATAGGTTATGAGTCCCGCTTATGTTAGCTGTCGGAAAGCCAATCTTTGAGCCAAGCCCCTGACCCTTTATCACAGTCCCGCAAACCTCGTAAGGTCTGCCAAGCAGGGATTTTACGCTCTCTAAATCGCCATGCGAGAGCGCGCTTCGAAGTAAGCTGCTGCTAACTTGGACGTTATTTACCCTAAAGAGCTCTACTTCAAGCACTTTTATACCATGAAGACTTACCAAACTTGGCTCTCCCAAGGCGTCCTTACCAAAGCGCCAATTTTCGCCAACTACCAGAACTCTTGAATTAAGGGCGTTTTTGAGAATGTGCTTTATAAAGTCCTGAGCCTCGGTTTTACGGAGCTTTTTATTAAATCTAAGCAAGCAAACAACTGCCCCAGTATTAGTTAGCAAGCTGAGCTTTTGTCTAAGTGGCAACACAGAGCAATAGGGCTTTTTTAGGTATCTTGCCGGATGTGGTAAAAAACTCAAAACCACGAGCGGGATGCCTAAGGCTCTGGATTCTCTTAGGGCGAATTCTAATAGCTTCTGATGCCCAAGGTGAAGCCCGTCAAAGTTCCCAACTGCCACGATGGAATCATTGTTAAATTTTTCAACACATTCAAAGCCCTTTACGCAATCGCTAACTGGCGTATTGATGCTAAAGATTTTTCCTACTTTCGCCACAGCTTTGAAAACCTTGCCCAAATGCTTTGGTTTTGCGCCTCTTCTATTAGGAATCTATCGAGATATTCGTCAAGAAGGACGAATCTATCGCAAACTTTCCTTAGCTGAAAGGAGCTTATTTTCTTAAAGCTTGCGTTTTCAACCCTTTTACCAATTCGCTGGATGTCTTCAACCGTGTATGAAAAGTCCGAATCCCCGCTTACTAAAATAGCGGTATCATAAACCCCGTTATACGCAAGACTTAGCATGACAGTGGCTAACATGATATCAACCTCTTACTCTACAAATTCCCCAGATTGTAGCCTTCTTAGCCTTGCGAGCTTTACCTTAATCCCCATTAGCGATAGCTCGTCTAAAAATCTCTTTTGACGCTGAAGACTTTCCCACTCTTGGCTTTCGCGCTTCAGGTCTTTCTCTTGCGGTATGGCGCTATAAAAGTAAGCCCTGACTAATCTTCTATCCTCTTTGAGAAAGTCAACGAGCTTTTGATAATCTATTTTAATATTCATTTGCCTTATTGCATGAAAGAGATTTGAGCCGTCTATGAATATTACAACCTTTTCTGGGTTCATTTAGTCTGCATTTTAGCTAACATTGTAGCGAGAAAGCAGGTCTCTTAGATATCTACTTTTACTTTTCGCATCTTCTCCCCAAAGTATGCCTACTACCTTCCAGCGCCTTGTCTTACTGTGGGTAAAGTAAATTCTACCGCCTTTTGGCTTTAGCTTGAAAATTCCGCGATGCTCTCTTAATGTTTCAAAGCGCTCCTGAGCTTCAGCGTCATTAAGAGCTTGCAGCTTTTTAAAAAAGCTTCGCTTCATCTGAGGTGAAAGAGCGGAAAATTCCTCTATTGCACTTGGTTCAAACTCAATATTTTCAAGCACTGCGTCAAAAAATCCGGAATAAACCTCAATCTTTGACTCGATTCGCGAACGAAGGCTTTCGACCTCTAGCTGAAGCTTTTGTTTAGCTATGCGTTCTTGAGATAGCTGTATTTTCATGTCGGAGTATTCTCGCTCGATTGATTTAAACTTCCCATGACACTCTTCGAGTTCTTGAGATAATCTGGATGTTTCTTTGAAAAGTCTTTTACGCTCCTGCCTGAGCTTTGAGAGTTCTGATTTTGAATCTCCTTTAGGCTCAGAAAAGCTCTCAAGCATGTCAAAGAGCTCTCTATTTACGCTGGTGAGTCTCTCTAATCTTGAGCTATATTCTTCTAAAAGTTTTTGATTTTGCTCTAATTTTCTGCTAAGCTCTAACTTTTCTTGTTCAAGTTCATTAAATCTGGCAACTTCATACTCTTTTAGATGCATTATCTCCTCTTCCACTTTTTGTTTTTCCCGCTCGAGGCTCTTTATAAGCTCTTTCAAAATTGACATCTGGGAATTTAGCTGGGTTATTTGTTGCATATTTATGTCGAGCTCTCGCTCAAGTTTCTCTTTTTCGCCCTTTAGTTTGTTTATTTTCTCCTCTGTGGGGGATTCAAATAGCCAAATTAAAA
>JANWVD010000093.1 GCA_025057715.1 Aquificaceae bacterium
TACGAAGCAGTGAATGTGAGCTGCTGCCGGTGCAAGCCCAATCAGCAGCCTCCTTTGGCTACTCACACATTTAAAGTCAACATTCTTTCTAAGAAACTACTGTGCTTGGAGTTCTCAAAAGTTTTAGCCTTTTCTAAAGGCTAAAACCTCGCGACCTTAAATTTATGGGGGGCTGAGGGGGGCTTAGCCCCCCTCGTTTTAGTCTAATTCATCCCCTTCTAAGAGGCGCTTGGTGTAATTTAGGCATGCAAGGACGGTAAAGTAGAGCGCATGGTGCTCGGTTTTGTCAAAGTTTTCTATGACCTGAGCTTTGCCATCGTCTTTTATCCTGAGCTTTATGTATTCAAAAGCCTTTTTGGCGAGCTCTTTGTTTGATATCTTTTCAATTACTCTTTGTTTGATGTCCTCGGGAACGGGCACTTCCTGCAATGTCTACCTCCTTAAAAGCTTTCATTAGCTTTTTATCGTAGCCATAGATATCTTCACGGAAGTTTAGGCTTCCGTCTTTGTCAAAAGCGGTCATATAGGCTATGTAGATTGGGACTTTTGTTTGTGGGGCTATGCTGAAGTTTTGACCGGACGCAATTGCGCTATTTAACCTCTTTTCGCTCCAGCCAAGAATCTCGCTGGTAAGCTGTCTTATCTTTTCTACCCTTATACAGCCAGAGCTGTAGGCTCGCTTATGCTTGTTAAAGAGATGTTTTTCCGGTGTGTCGTGCAAATATACGTCAAAGTCGTTTGGGAAGTGGAGCTTTATACGCCCTAAGGAGTTTCCTGGTCCTGAGTCTTGAACTAACATAAATTGGACTTTTCTTAAGTCTAAGTTTGCCCAATCGATGCTTAAGGGGTCTATTTCCTCGCCGTTTTTATATAGCCTTAGCCTTTTTCGCTGCAAGATTGTCGGGTCTTTTTTAGCTTTCGGGAGGATGTCTTTGCTTGCTATCGAGGTTGGCACATACCACTTTGGGTTTAAAACCACATGGCTTATTTGGCTATACAAAATTGGCGTTGGCCTTAAGTCCCCTGCAAAGTCTCTACCCACTATTACCTTTGAGGTGAGGCTTACCTTGCCGTCTTGGTATAAAAAGAGTTCGTATGATGGGATGTTTACTAATATAAACTGTCCCTGTGATGGTGGGCTAACCCATCTTAGCTTTTCTAAATTTAAAAAGATGGTTATTAGCCTCTCCTTTGGGGTTATGTTGAGCTCTTTTGCAGTTTTTGCATCAAGGTTTCCGCTTGGCAAAAGCCCGTGTCTTTTCTGAAACTCCGTAAGCGCTTGTTTTAGCTCTGCGTCAAAGGTGTCGTCTCCGGAATCGGTAGGTAAGTCCTGGAGTAAATACAGCCTCTTTCTAAGTATTGGCACTTCCTTGTGTTTCTGACCAATTTGCAATTTGACGGGGTTGATTTTTGACCAATCTTCCTCTAATAGATTTATATAATGCTGAGCCCACTTAGTTAGAGCTTCGTATTCTGGGCTTTTTGGCGATAGCTCGTTTGGTAAGTCTTGCAATTTTCCCTGACGAATGAGTCTGACTAAGACTTGTGATGTTATGTCTTGCTTTTGCGGAAGCTTTATGCCTTTGAAGAAGCCGCTTGGGTTTAAGCTCCCAAAGTATAGACTGTGCGCTATTTGGATTAAGTTATCGGTTATTTTAAGCTCTTGGTAATATTCTGCTCTAAAGGGTTCTGGGTCAATACCATGATGGGGAAGTTTTTCGAGCAGGGTCTTGTATTGTTCGTAAAGCTCTGTAGGATGACCAAAGCAAGACCAAAGGCAGGGGGCGCCAAGCTCGTCGTAGAGCTTTTGAACCCTGTGAGGATTTTTCAACTCCCCTGCCCTTGCAATTGCGAAGAGCAGAATTGCCAATATCGCCAGCTTTGGCATTTTTGACTATTTTAAATCAAATTGGCTTGCCCTCTATGACATCCTGACCCTTTGAGCCCCCGTAGAGCTCTGCACCGATTGAGCTAATGACCCTTGCTAAGTCCTCTGCTTGCTTACGGATTTCTGTAATGTCTTGACTACTTTGCAAGGTCTTTCTTGCTTGCTGGAGAGCCTCTTGCGCTCTTTGGTTGGCGTCTTGCGATATCTTCTCGCCTTGCTCTTTGAGGAGCTTTTCAAGCATGTAAATTTGCTGGTCAAGCTGGTTTTTGGCGTCTATGAGCTCTCTGCGTCTTTTGTCTTCCTCTTCGTGAAGCTGTGCGTCTTTCACGATTTTGTCAATTTCCTCCTTGGTCAGTCCTGAGGATGCTTGGACCTTTATGGACTGCTCTTTGCCCGTTGCTTGGTCTTTTGCACTAACATGCAAAATTCCGTCAACATCGATGTCAAAGCAAACCTCAATCTTTGGCACGCCTCTTGGTGCTGGTGGTATGCCAGTTAGGTAAAACTTGCCAAGCGATTTGTTTTCCGAGGCTATTTGCCTTTCGCCCTGAAGGACATGGATTTCTACCTCGGTTTGATTGTCGCTTGCGGTTGTGAAAATCTCGCACTTTCTGAAAGGTATTGGCGTGTTTCTTGGTATCAAGACCGTCATAACCCCGCCTAAGGTCTCTACACCCAGAGAAAGCGGCGTTACATCCACAAGAAGGATGTCTTTAACCTGACCTGTTAAGACCCCTGCTTGAATGGCTGCGCCTACTGCCACAACCTCGTCTGGGTTTACGCCCTTATTTGGCTCTTTGCCGAAAAAGTCCCTGATTTTTTGCTGAACGAGAGGTATTCTTGTTGAACCACCTACTAACACAACCTCGTCTATCTCGCTCGGTCTTAGCTTGGCATCTTCCAAAGCCTGACGAACTATGTTCATCGTCCTATCAACTAAGTCTTTTATCATTTCCTCGAGCCTTGCCCTTGTTAGCCTCTTTTGAAGGTGCAGAGGCTGGTTGTTTGATGGGTCAATTGTGATAAAGGGCAAGTTTATCTCCGTTTCTAATTTAAAAGAGAGCTCTTTCTTGGCTTGCTCACTGGCTTCTTTGAGCCGCTGAAGCGCAGTTCTATCGCGCCTTATGTCAACGCCAGTGTCTCTCTGGAATTCTTCAAGCAGCCACTCCATTATACGCTCGTCTATGTTCGCACCCCCAAGATGAGTATCCCCAGCAGTTGCCTTTACCTCTATGACCCCATCGCCGCCTTCAAGCACCGAAACGTCAAAAGTCCCACCGCCAAAGTCGTAAACGAGAATTTTGATATTGCTCTTCTTGTCAAGCCCATAAGCAAGCGCTGCCGCAGTTGGCTCGTTTAGTATCCTTAAAACCTCAAGACCGGCTAACGCCCCTGCGTCCTTTGTTGCCTGTCTTTGACGCTCGTTAAAGTAAGCTGGGACTGTAATAACCGCTTTTGTGATTTTCTCACCAAAATATGCCTCTGCAGCCTCTTTTAGCTTCTTTAAAACTTGTGCACCTACCTCTTCCGGTCTTACGCTTTTGCCGGCGTTTGGTATGCTAAAGGCGGAATCTCCCTTTTCGTCAGCCACTACCTTGTAAGGAACCCTTTTAGCTTCCGCTTCCACCTCTTGAAACTTCCTTCCTATGAAGCGCTTTGCTTCGTATATGGTGTTTTCAGGCTCAAGTATTGCACGTCTCTTTGCGGGCTCTCCTACAATCACCTCCCTTTCCTTGCCCCAAGAGACAACTGAGGGCGTAAGCCTTGAACCCTCTTGGTTTGCTATAACTATAGGCTCTTCGCCAACCATAGCGGCAACAACAGAGTTAGTAGTCCCAAGGTCAATACCTATCACCTTCTCAGGCATTTCTTACCTCCTCCGTCTATAATAAAATCTAAGTATCAATTTGTCAAGTTTTTTAACTCTATTGATTTAATTTAAAGACCACCCCTTCCCTTAGCTTTAGCTCATCAGGGACTTTTTCTTCCCCCCAATCTTCCTCGAGCTCTTTTTCAAAATCCCTTGCAAGCTCGAAAACCTCCTTTGGAACCTCAGAGACTTGCCCCAAAGGCAAAGCCTTTCCAAACTCTTCCAAAAGCATCCTAAAGACCTCTTCTTGGCTTATGCTAATGCCCTCTTTCTCAAGCCAGGTGATGTTATTTAAAAGAGCTCTCTCAAGCTCTAAGGTTTTGCTGGTTTTTATAACCCTTGCAAACTCTGATGGCTCAAACTTAATTAAGACAT
>JANWVD010000094.1 GCA_025057715.1 Aquificaceae bacterium
TAGAGCAGACCATATGCCCTATGGCGGGGTTAAAATGTCTGGCATCGGTAGAGAAGGCCCTCGCTTTGCAATTGAAGACTATACTGAAATAAAAACCGTCATCTTTGACCTATCATGAGCATAAGACACGAGCTTAGAAACCACCTTGAAAGGACCCTTTCTATAGGTCTTGAAAAGCTCAGCAAAGAGCCAGAGCGCATCTTTATTGTCTTTGCTCTCGATAATGACCCAGTTGATTTCCAAGATATTTCCCAAGCCAAAGAGGGTGGCTTAAAAGAGCTCGTTGATAATTCTACCCGCCTCTCTCTTGAAGCAAAGGTAAAAGGTCAGGAATTTTTCTGCTTTGCTTTCTTGGTTAATGGTGAGCTTCTAACCGAGCCAGAGGGTCTAAAAGAGCAAGTTCTCCCGCTTTTGGAGCAAGCGATTGACTAAGGATGTTGGGATAGTCTTAGCCTGTGCTGGCATAGGTCAGCGCTTTGGCAAGAAAAAGCAATTTGAGTATCTTGGCAATAAACCCCTCTTTATGTATGCTCTTGAAACTGCTCTTAAACTCACCAAAAACGTCGTTCTTGTCTTACCTTCTGAGGATATATCGCTTTTTAACTTAGATATCTGCGTCGTTGAGGGTGGTAAAACCCGCCAAGAATCAGTCTATAAAGGTCTTATCGCCTTAAAAGGTGTAAAAACAGTCCTTATTCACGATTGCGTAAGACCATTCGCAAGCCTTGAGCTATTTAGAAGAGTTTGCAACCTTGGTGATTTTGACGGTCTTATTCCGGCTTTGCCGATTAATCAAACCGTTAAGAAGGTTTTAAATTCCAAGGTAATTGAAACAATAGACCGCGACGGTCTTTGGCTTTCGCAAACGCCGCAAGGCTTTCGCTATGATATTTTACTTAGCTGCCACGAGCGCTCTAAGAACCTCTCGCTAACTGACGATGCCTCTTTGCTTGAAAAACACGGCTATAATGTTGGCATCATAAATGGCGAAGTATATAACATCAAAATAACAACCTTAGAAGACATGGAAATAGCAAGAGCTATACTTAAAGCCAATGGTCGGCGAACTTAAGCTAAAGTTAAAAGAGCTATCAGATAGCCTCACTGAGCTCTTTGAAGCCTTCGGCGTAGAGTCTTTAAAAGACGAGCTTGAAAAGATTGACGCTAAGATGTCCTTGCCAAACTTCTGGGATGACCCCGAGCTATCAAAGACTTTAACCCAAAGAAGAAACTGGATAGAGCAAACTTTGAAAGAACTCGAAGCTCTTCTAAAGAGCTTAGAGGATATCAAAGAACTCATTGCCATAACGAGCGAGGAAGATAATCAAACAATGGCGCTTATCTCAGAAGAGCTCTTAGAGATTGAAAAAAAGCTTCGCTCTTTGCAAGTAAGGGCTTTTCTCTCTGGCGAGATGGACCAAAAGGATGCTTATCTAACTGTTCAAGCAGGCGCAGGCGGCGTTGAGGCATGCGATTGGGCAAGCATGCTTTTAAGAATGTATCAACGCTGGGCAGAAAAGCGAGGCTATAAGGTCGAGCTAATTGACATAAACCCTGATGACGTTGCCGGAATAAAGAGCGCAACAATTCTTATCCGCGGCGAATACGCCTATGGGTATCTAAAGTCAGAACACGGCGTTCATAGGCTGGTGAGAATCTCCCCCTTTGACGCAAACGCCCGCAGGCATACCTCTTTTGCAAGCGTTAGCATAATGCCTTATATTGACGAGGATATCAAAATAGAGATAAACGAAGATGACATTGAGATGGAAACCTTTAGAGCAAGCGGCGCAGGCGGTCAATATGTTAATAAAACCGACACCGCAGTTAGACTAAGGCATAAACCCACCGGCATAGTCGTTACTTGCCAGCAAGAGCGCTCTCAGCTTCAAAACCGCCTAAAGGCGATGCAGCTTCTAAAGGCAAAACTCTACCAGCTTGAGCTTGAAAAGCTCGAGGAAAAAAAGCGAGCTCTAAGTGGCGAAAAGACCGATGTAAGCTGGGGTCATCAAATAAGGTCTTACATCTTTCAACCCCATCAGCTTGTAAAAGACCTTCGCACCGGCTTTGAGGTAGGCAATGTTGAGTCTGTCATGGATGGCGATATCCAAGCTTTCATGGAGGAATATCTGCGCTGGAAGGCAAAGTCCCACTAAAGCTCCTTTGGCTATCTAAAGTCAGCTCAACCCAAGAAGTTGCAAAGCGCCTAAGTTTTAATTGCGCAGTTTTATCAAACATTCAAACCTCAGGCAAAGGAACAGCAGGCAAATCTTGGCATTCAGAAAGCGGCGGGCTTTATCTAAGTGTGAATGTAGAGCAACCTAAGAAAAGCCTCGAGCTTTTATCTCTTGCCATGGGTGTTGCAGTAGCCAAGCTCTTAGAGGGCTTTAATCTACTTGTTGGCATAAAGTGGGTTAACGATATCTACTTTCAAGATAAAAAACTTGCCGGCATTTTGATAGAAAATTCCAAAAACTCATCCATCATAGGCATTGGAATCAACGTCAATCAAGTCTCTTTTCCCAAAGAACTAAACGCAACCTCGCTCTATCTTATTTTACAAAGAGAGCTCTCGCTAAAAGAGCTTGCCTTAGAGCTCCTTAGTCAGGTCTTTATCTATCTCGAAGTGCTTTCAAAAGCCCCGGAAAGGATTGTCCAAGAGGTCTCAAAGAAGCTTCTTTATGTAGGAAAGCTCGCAACCTCTGGAAGCATAAAAGGTACTTTTATAGGCATCTCGGAAAATGGCTACGCTCTTTTAAAATCTAATGGAAAGGTCTATCAAGTCCGCTCTGGCGAGCTTAAATTTTAAAAAACTGCCAAATTATCAGCGTGTATAACCTCTTCCTTTTGAGAGTTTAAGATTCTTTTTACCTCACTCCCTTTTTTGTTTATAACCTTTTTTATATCCTCAGAAGAGAAATTCACCTTCCCCTTACCCGCAATATACCCTTCTGGCGAGTAAATAACCACCATATCCCCTCTTTTAAAGCTCCCTTCCACTTTCTTAATCCCAACTGCAAGCAAGCTCTTGCCATCTTTTATTGCCCTATAAGCCCCGCTGTCTATTTGCAAAGCCCCCTTGGTCTCTTGGTATAGCGCAAGAGAGCTCTTTCTTCCCTTTAGACCTCTCTTTGCTGGTAAAAATACAGTTCCTTTAGTTTTTCCCTCTTTAATCTCTAAAAGGCTATCTTCTTTACCAGTTATAACCACCTTTATCCCAAGGCTCGTTGCAATCTTTGTCGCATTTAGCTTACTCCTCATTCCCCCCGTTCCAAATTCGCTATTTGAAGCTCTAACAAACTTCATAACCTCGTCTACATCTTCAACTAAGCTCACTATCTTCCCATCAAAATCTTGCAGCCCCCCCGCGCTTGAAAACAGCACTATCAAATTAGCATCAAGCGCATGCGCAGTATAGACTGAAAGAAAGTCATTATCACCAAAAAGCAACTCTGAAATCCCAACAGCGTCGTTTTCGTTTACTATAGGCACAGCCCCAAGCTCAATTATTTTGTTAACAACATCAACCACCGTCTCCTTTCTGTTTTTATCTCTAAAAACATCCGCAGTTAATAAAACCTGCGCCGCAACAAGCCCGTAGTTTGAAAACACCATCTCGTATGTATGCATAAGAGTCGTTTGACCAACCGAAGCAACCGCCTGCTTTAGCAAAACCTCTCTCGGTCTTTCCCCTAAGTTAAGCCTTCTAACCCCGCAAAGCACCGCACCCGAAGAGACCAAAACGACCCTATGGCCCGCTTTTAAGAGCTCTCTAATCTCTCTTGCAAGCTTTGCCATAAACCCAAGGTCTATGTCCCCTCCTTCCTCTCTTAACATGTTTGAGCCGACCTTAACCACCATCAGCATGCTAAAATTCTAAGCATGAAGATTTACCATGCTCTTCCTCTCATTACCATAGTAGGCGCCACTGCCCCAAATTGCGCCTGCGGCGCATGCCCTACCTGCCTTGCAACCTATAGCTCTATCACAGCTCTTGGAATCTACGTTGGCACAAAAAAGCTCTTTAAGAGACTAACCCCAAAGACAGCCTCCCCTTGATGTATTTTATAAACTGAATCGCGCTTCGCGCAGAAAACCCCCTTTCTCTC
>JANWVD010000095.1 GCA_025057715.1 Aquificaceae bacterium
ACTAAGTTAGCAACCCCGTTTTCAATCCTCCAAACTATCTTTTTTGTGCCTCTTATTACAATCGCGCGCTCTGGAAGCTCAAAGGCATCTTCAGAGCCGACAGAGACCTTTACCTGACCAAACATCCCGGGCTTTAGCTTCTCATCTTTATTTTCAAACCTTGCTTTTATAGTTATTAAACGATTTTGGTCTGCGGCGGGCGAGATGAAAAACACCTTCCCGGAAAATTCGCCAAAAGGCTCTGAAATGACCTTGACCTCAGAGCCCTGACTTATAACGCTTAAGAGCTCTTGCGGGGCTTGAAAGACAAAATTAAGCGGCTTTAAATTAACAACCCTTAGAAGCTGAGACTGAGGGCTTACATAATCACCAACGCTTACAAACCTCTTTGCAACATATCCGTCAAACGGGGCTTTAACTAAGGTGCGAGATAGGTCAACCTTAGTCGTCTCAATCTGGGCCTTGATTGAGTTTTCAAGCTCTTGCTGGACTTTGACCTGAGTAAGGGCGTTTTCAAGCTCTTCGCGAGCTATTAGCTCTTTTTCAAAAAGCATCTGACGGCGCTTTGCAATTGCTTCTAAGTTTTCCTTTTGGGCTTTTATTCTCATAAGCTCGGCGTTAAGTTGGTTAAGTCTGTTTTGAAAGTCCACCCCGTCGAGCTTAATTAGCGCCTGACCTCTCTTAACTGCCTGACCTTCTTGGACCAAAAGGTTAATAACCTTTCCGCTTATTTCTGGTTTTAAGATAACATCTTTATCAGATTCAAAAAATCCTTTCGTTTCAAAGAATATCTCAACGCTTTTAGGCTTTAGCTTATGGACGCTAACCGAGATTTGCTTTGGGGTTTCTTCTTGCTTTTTTTCCTTTTGTCCGCACGATATCACGAGAGCGAAAATAAGCAGAATTGCTAAGTTCTTCATTCAAGTTAGTATTATACCATCAATTGGATTATAATCAAGCTTATGTCCTCTTTCTTTTTAAGAAGGCCGGTAACAACCTGGATGTTTATGCTCTCTTTTATCCTCCTTGGGCTTTACTCCTTAAGGAATATAGCAGTAGATAGATTGCCAGATGTTGATTTTCCAACGATAACTATAACGACATTTTATCCTGGGGCTAACGCATACGTCGTTGATGTAAATGTTACAAGAAGGATTGAAGACCAAATTGCGACAATTGGCGGCATTGAAAGCATCTCTTCAATCAGTTTTGCTGGCGTTTCAAGAATAGTTGTTTCCTTTTCACTTGAAAAAGATATCAACATAGCCTCGCAAGAGGTCAGAGATGCAGTCCAAAGAGTTCAAAGAGCTTTGCCAGAAGAGGCAGAAGCCCCAATAGTTAGGAAGTTAGATACCTCCTTGGCGCCTGTTTTCGTAGTTCTCGTGCACTCAAAGACCCAGGATTACGAAACGCTTGCATACTGGGCAGATAAGGTAATAAAAAGAGAGTTTGAGCGCATAGACGGCGTTGGTCAGGTTGACCTTGGTGGCTTTCGCGACAATGCCCTTTGGGTTAGATTAGACCCAGAGAAGCTATACTCAAGAGGCTTATCAGTCGGGGATGTAGTTAGCGCAATAGAGCGAAATCACATCGAAGCCCCCGCAGGTGCAATATACGGCAAAGACAGAGAATACATCATTCGCCTTTATGCAAAGGCAGAAGACCCAGATGATTTGAAAAACGTGCTTGTAAGAGACAATGTTTTCATAAAAGATGTAGCTGACGTTGTTTTTACCCAAGACGAATATAGGGGCGAGGCAAGATACAACGGCGAAAAAGCGGTAGTTTTGCTAATTTACAAAGAATCAAAAGCCAACACCGTTGCCGTAGTTGATGCAATAAAAGAGCGTATGGAAGAGCTAAATAGCCAGCTTCCGCAAGGGATGAGGATGGATTTCACATTTGACTCTTCTATTTTCGTCAAAGATAGCGTAAGAGCTGCAATTGAGGAGATTATCTTTGGCAGCTTGCTAACTGCCTTGGTGGTTTACTTCTTTCTTGGGTCTTTGAGGCTTACCTTTGTCCCGATATTTGCAATACCGATAGCACTTTTTGGCACGGTGTTTTTGATTTATCAGCTTGGTGGGTCTTTAAACACCTTTACTCTACTTGGCATGGCAGTTGCAGTTGGGATAGTCATAGACGATGCAATAGTGGTGATGGAAAGCATCTTTAGGCGAAGACAGGAAGGTCTATCTTACATGCAAGCAGGTGAGGTAGGCACAAAAACGGTCATTTTCGCTCTTCTTGCATCAACTGCATCGCTTTTGATAGTTTTTGCACCGCTTATTTTCCTAAAAGGCGTCGTTGGAAAGCTCTTTTCAAACTTCGCCCTAACGATTGCGATAGCTATAGCGATATCTTACATAGTTGCCATTAGCTTTACCCCGATGGCAAGCGCGAGGCTTTTGAAACAAGTCCCAAGCAAAAACATCTTCGTAAGAGTTTACGAAAGATTTGAAGAGCGCTTTGACAAAGTCCTAAAGTGGGGACTTGACCATAAGATTTTCATAGTCTTTGTTAGCTCTCTAAGCGTCTTTGCCGGGTTTTATCTTTTCAAAAACCATACAAAAAAGGAATTTTTCCCCCAAGTTGACGAAGGTAGGTTTTTAGTTAGGTTTGAAACGCCCGTTGGCTCATCTTTTGAATTCACAAAGCAAAAGGCAAGCGAGATTGAAAGCATCGTTTTGAAAAACCCCTACGTAGATAGGTTTGGCTTTGCCGTTGGTCAAGGCGTTGCCGGTCGTCCTGATGTCAATGGCGGTCTTGGCTTTGTCTATCTAAAAGCCGTAGATAGACCTCACCAGATGAAGATTATGGAGCAAGTAAGAAAAGAGCTAAGAAAAGTAAAAGATGCCAGAGTGAGTATTGAAGCCCCCGGCATCATAGGTCCTGCGGGTGGAAGACAGGTTGACTTGCAATACTCTGTCAGAGGTCCGTCGCTCGAAGAGCTCCAAAATATCTCAGAAAGATTAACAGCCGAATTTCGTCAGCGAGACGGATATAGAGATGTCGATACGAGCTTAAGACTCAATGAGCCTCAGGTTCAGCTAAGGGTGGATAGGCAAAAGATGGCAGACCTTGGGGTAAGCACGCGGGAAGTATCGGATACGTTAAATGCCCTCTTTGGCAAGCTAAGGGTTGCAACCTACGAGCTTGGCGCAGAGAGCTACGATTTGTATGTAAAGGCTAACGAGGATTTCGTCAAAAGCGAGGAAAATCTTAGCAAGGTCTTTGTAAGAAACTCAAAAGGGGACTTAATTCCGCTTTCTGAGGTTGTAAATATTAGCATATCCTCGGGTTATAAGGGGATAAATAGGTATAATAGAGTCTATTCTTTTACTTTCTTTGCCAATATAACCGAAAAGAAAGATCTCGCCAGCGCTTCAAAAGAGCTTGAAGATTGGCTACTAAGGAATCTACCCCCCGGGTATTCGTTTGAGCCAGTTGGACAGGCAAAGGAATTTAAAAGAGCTTTTCAGGGTCTTGGGAATACGCTCTTACTTGCTTTGCTCGGTATTTTTATGGTTCTTGCGTCTCTTTTTGAGAGTTTAAGACACCCCTTTACTGTTCTTTTGATGGTCCCTACGGCAATTGCCGGCACCTTTGGACTTCTTGCATTAACTGGGACATCTTTGAGCATTCCATCTTACTTTGGTATAATCCTTCTAATAGGGATAATAGTCAGAGACGCAGTCTTATTTATAGAGAGAATCATACAGCTAAGAGAGGAAGGTATAGAGACCAGGGAGGCTATATTGCAAGCAAGGCGAGAAAGGCTTAGGCCCATTCTTATGACCACCCTGACCGTAATTTCGGCTCTTATCCCGGTGGCTCTTGGAATCACTGCCGGCTCTGAGCTTAGAAAGCCGCTCGCTATTGCGGTCATTGGGGGATT
>JANWVD010000096.1 GCA_025057715.1 Aquificaceae bacterium
CTATAGTGCTGGGGATGTTAAATTAAAGGACAATCTATCAGACCCACTACCGGTTTTGAAAAGTCTTGGTCTTGCCTAAATGAGCTACTGGGAGCATAACGGTTGTATAGTCCCTCTTGACCTATACTACGATATCGAGACCCAGACATGGCTTAAGCTCGAAGAGGACGGCTTAATAACGATGGGTTTAACAGACATAGGTCAGGTTCGCTCTGGTCGCCTTTTACATGCTCGTATAAAAGACAAGGGCAAGCTCATTAAAAAAGGGAAGCCCGTTGCTTCCTTAGAGAGCGGCAAGTGGGCAGGACCTATCAATGCTCTCGTTGAGGGAGAGGTTGTACAAAGAAACGAGCTTGTGCTCGAAAAGCCTGATATTATTAACTACGACCCTTATGGGGAAGGGTGGATAGTAAAACTAAAACCCGTCGATTTCAACAAAGATGCCAAGGAACTTCTTTTTGGAGAGAGTGCCATAGAGCCTATGAAAGAATACATCGAGCACTGGGATATAATTTGCATGAGGTGCACTTAAAATGCCTTCAAGGCAGGTGATTTTATTAGTTTCTCAATGGTGTGCAACCTGCCCAGACGCGGAGCGTCTTTGGAATAAACTAAAGAGCGAATATAACTTTGACTTTCAGGTCCTTGATGTCTCCCAGCCAGACGGGCGCGCTTTGGCAAAAAAGCTAATGATAAGGGCGGTGCCATCCACAGTAATAGACGGCAAGCTCGCCTTTGTGGGCGTGCCAGAAGAAGCCGAAGCAAGAAAGGTACTTGAGTCATGAAGGTAATAATACTGATGACAAGCGGACCAAAGACCCCATGGCGGTGTGCTTCTCCCTTCTATATTTCCGCATTGATGGCATCTAACGAAGCCGATGTTGAGATGTTTTTCAATATGGACGCAACTAGATTGCTAAAAAAGGGCGTAGCACAAAAGCTCCACGCAGGCGAGCCAAATTGCCTTTCAAATCAAAAGAAGCTAAAAACGGTATACGATTTTATGAAAGACGCCAAAATGTCCGGGGTTAAATTCTATTCTTGCAGACAAGCCATAGACTCAATGGGTTATAATAAAGACGAGCTCATAGAAGAGCTCGATGATATATTACCGGCAAGTGAATTTGCGATAAGGGCGATGAGCGCAGATAAGGTCATGACCTTTTAAAAACTTTAAGGAGGTAGGATAAATGGCAGTAGTAAACGGTTGCAACATCCCTGAGGACCTTCTTTACGATGTAGACCCAGAGGCAAACGCATTTACCTGGGCAAAAGATAACAACGACGGCACTTACACGGTAGGTTTAACCTCAATAGCAGCGGCGATGGCAGGTAGGCTTGTCGCTTATACACCCAAAAAGCCCGGCAAAGCCATAGAGCGCAGAAAGAGCGTTGCAACAATTGAGAGCGGAAAGTGGGTAGGTCCAGTCCCAGCGCCCATAAGCGGGGAAATAGTAGAAATTAACGACGCTCTAAAATCAAATCCCGCACTGGCTAACGACGACCCCTATGGCGCTGGATGGATAGCAAAGCTAAAGCCTACGAATCCAGACGAGATTAAACAGCTTCTCACCGGTCAAGCTGCAGTTGATGCTTTAAGCAAAGTTGCAAACGAAAAAGGCATTAAGTGCGGCTAAACATAGACCTAAAAGAATACAGCCTCGACGAGGGACTCGTCGAGGAGCTCTTAAATGGCTGGATAATAAGGGAAAAAAACTTCAACGGCAATATAACCTTTCACAGCCCTGGTTTTAAACACTACGAAGTGGACGATTTCTCTATCAAAGGCGGTCCTAAGTTTGTAGATATATCCATAACTGGCAAAAACTGCGAGCTTATGTGCGACCATTGTGCTTCCAAAATTCTTTGGCATATGATACCTGCCACAACCCCGGAAGAGCTTTGGAACGTAGCAACTAATTTAAAAAACAAAGGCGTAGATGGCGTTTTAATATCAGGCGGCTCTGATAAAGACGGCATAGTCCAAATGGACAACTTTTTCGATGTAATGTCCCGAATAAAGAAAGAGCTCGGGATGCTTCTAACCTGCCACGTAGGGTTAGTAAATCATCACATTGCAGAATCTCTATCTAAGTGCGGCGTTGACGCGGTTTTAATAGACGTAATAGGCAATAATGAAACAATAGCTAATGTATATAAGCTCCCGCATAAAACCGTAGAAGACTATGCAAAATCTTTAGAAATTCTAAAAGAATTTAACCATAATATAGTTCCCCATGTCATAATAGGTCTTCACTATGGCAAAATCTTGGGTGAATATAGCGCCATAGACTTAATATCCCAGTTTAATCCCTCTGCTCTTGTTCTTGTGGTTATTATGCCCTATTTTGGCAAATCTCGTTTTCAGCTTTTGCCCCCACCAAAGACGGAGGAGTGCGCAAAGCTGGTTCTATATGCAAGGCTCAAGCTGCCTTATACGCCAGTCGTAATAGGATGTGCAAGACCCGCAGGAAGCGATAGATTTAAGTTTGACCTCTATTCTTTGCTTGCTGGGGTTAATGCAATTACTTTCCCCTCAGAGGGTATTTTCTCAATTGCCAAAGAGCTTGGGCTAAGCCCTAAAGTATCCCCAAACTGCTGTTCAACTATATTTATGTTCTAATTCTTAAAACAGATATTAATAACTTTTAAGGACAAACATATAAAAACACCCGAAAATCTAATCTCAAGGAGGTTAATCATGAATAGAAGAACGTTAATAGGACTTTTTACCCTCGGTATGGCATTGCCTTTTGTTAGCAAGGCCTCAAATAGGAAGCTTGATTTTAAGGACCTCAAAAGCACATCAGAGCTCGGGGTTGTTTATCATTGTGATTTTGGTCAAGAAGACCGCTTTAGAACGATGTTAACAAACATAAGAAATCACTTGTCTGTTTATGAAAATAACCCGCTTAAACTCAAAGTCGTGGTTGTTGCCCATGGGCAGGGTCTAAAATTCTTCCTAAAGGATTTATCTGAAACCCCATGGAGCCAAGAGCAAATAAAGCTCTCAGAGCTTCACCAGCAAGAAAGAGACCTTAACGTAACTGGCGTTGATTTCTATATTTGCGACATCACGCTAAATAGATTAAGGGTCTCTCGAGAAAAGCTGCTTGACTTTGTATATATCGTCCCATCAGGTGTTGCAACTATATCCCACCTTCAATGCGTCGAGCGCTTTGCTTACATAAAGGTGCAATAGCTTACTTTATACAATCCTTTATAGCGACTGAGTACTTAACCATGAGATTGCAAAACTCTTGTTTTTTTGATATTCTCAGACCTCTTAAGTCAGGACCTGCGAGCATGTCTATGTTTTTGTATCCAAGCCCGAGGGATTTCTCAAGAGCTATGAGAGCAAGGTCATACTCTTTTCTTTTAGAATATGCTATAGCACCCGTTGCGTGTAAAAATCCGTCATCACCTGCTTTTTCAATGCCCGTTTTGTAGGTTTCCTCTGCCAGGCGAAGGTCGTTATTCAATACATGAGCAGAGACCAAATTCCCGTAGGCAGTAGGGCAGGATGGACTCTCTTTAACGGCCATTTGAAACTCCTTTATCGCATTTAAAACCTGCTTAGAGTTTATGAATGCTATCCCTGCATTTATGTGGTCGTTAGCTTTCAAAGAGCATTTTTCGCCTAAAGAGGCACTCTGATTTTGGTTTTCATTACCTTCGGCATTTTGTTGCCCTGCTTGCTGAGGCTCTTGTTCTTTTTTAGCTTCAGTGCTTTGCTTTCGCACCGGCTGAGATTCTTCGGTTTTCTCAGCTTTTTTCATAAATGGCATCTGATTACATGCACTTAAAAATACCGCGAGAATAGCCAAAGCGTGTATTTTCATAAGTCAACCTCCTCATTTTTGTTGAAAGCTATGC
>JANWVD010000097.1 GCA_025057715.1 Aquificaceae bacterium
GTAAGGACCTCTTCTCCCTTTCAGATAAAAGTTCTTTCAGCATATCAACAAAGCTAAGACCTTTTAAAAGTGGGTTAGAGACCTCTGAAGTTTGAACTAAAGTTAGACTTCTTGATAATCTGCTTGCTCTTAAAATATAATCAAGATAGTTAAACAGCGAATTAAACCGGGGAACTGAGAGGATTGGGTCCGCATTTGCTACTATGACAAGGTCATAAAGTCCGTCCTTTTGAGGATTTGTGGAAAATTCAAAGTTTTCTGAAGATGACAATAGAATTTTTGCTTCCTCTTCGAGTCTTTGCACCCCGAAGCCCATGGGTAAGAGTTTGCTATTGCACTCAGGGCAAAGAGCTTCTGAGCTAAAGCCGCAGCTCGTGCAATAAGCCTGAGAGAGGTCCTTATTAAGCGTAAGAAGGTTTTGACAAACTGGGCAGTGTGCAAATGAGTTACACTGCTTGCAATACCCGTATGAATATCCGGACTTGCTAACGAGAAAAAGAACCCTTTTACCTGAGTCCCTTTCAATGAGCTCTTTGGCTTTTTTGGTCAAAATCTCACCAGGAGCTCTTTGAACCACCAAGAGATTTGGCTCTTCTAAATCAAGCTCGGCTGCATCCTTGAGAAAAAAGAGTTTACTACTAATGTCAAGGTGGTATAGCGGAATAGAGAGTTCTTTGCATAAATTTTCTGAAAGTAGCATGAAAAATGGTTCGTCAACATTTCCGAGAAGAATTATCTTCTCTAAAGAAAACGCAGGGAGGAAAAAGCCGGCTTCTTGTGAAAGCACGACGCAGCTTTTTGCCTGGGCGCTAAAGTAGTTTGAATAGAGATTTTCCGGCTTTTCGTCCGTGGTTATGCTAAGGATATTCTTTGAAGCCATTTGAGCTAAGTAGTTTGCCAGCTCTTTAAGCAAGGGCTTATTTTGGCTTATTATGATTAAAGAGCCGTTAGCTGATTCAGAAAGAGCGTGAATCCTCTCAAAGAGAGAGCTGTAAGGCGCAGAATAGACCCTTTTATCAAACTTAGACCTAAGCGGGGTGAATTTAGGGGGAATGATGCTTTTTTCTTCTATGAGACCTCGCTTTATGAGGGCGTTGACCTGATTTGCGTTAAAGCCTCTTAAATTGAGCTCTGACAAGGTGGCACTACCAAGACTTTCAAGAATGGCGAGGAGCTTGCTTAGGCTTTTGCTAAGACCCTCAGGGGGGGTGGAAGTGGGGGAGAATTCTCGAGCCCGATAGGGCTCGGTTTTGATTTTCTTTAAAAGTCCGATTGAGAGGAGGTGATTTAGGTGCTTTTCGCCGAGCTTTCCTTTAAGAGCTCTTAAGCTCATGGATTTGCCTAAGAGCGAGCTAAGGACCTTAGAGCTCTTGGCATCGAGAAAGGAGGTTAGGTTAGTGTTAGATTCAAGGCGCTCTTTTGTGTATTCGCTTAAAGCGCTTGGAAGAAGTTTAAAGAGGTGCAACCAAGGGAGCAAACCAAGCTCAAGGCAGGTGCTTTTAAATGCTCTGAGATGCTGCTCGCTCGTGATGGGGGCTGGGTCCGGGAATTCAATCTGCGCTGAGCTTCCATCGCCCATGCTGATATCAACAACAAGACCGACATGACCGTTTGGTAAAATTGCACGAGTGCCAATCTCAACGGGTGAATGCCAATTTAGGCTTAAAGTCCTTGAGTTTTTGAGGGCAAACTTGAGATTTACCCCCCGAAATAGTCTGCCTTGGAGGTTGCTGTTTCCCAAAGCGTTACCCTCACTACCCTGACCTCTTTGATAAGCCCGACTGCCTCAAGACGAGAGCTTAAAAAGTCATAAAAAAACTTAGCAAGAGCTTCTGCGGTGGGGCAAAAGTCAACTGGGAATATCTTCATTGCGCCAAACTTTCGCGCAACGGCATAAAGCTCGTCAAACATCGGGTCATTAACGTCAACGACAAAGCTATGGTCCATCTCGTCTATGAGCTCTTTTAAAGCGTTTTTAACATGGTAAAAGTCAATAACCATGTCCTGTTCAGAAAGGGTGTCCGAGCCAAGGACCACCTCAAGAACATATCCATGCCCATGGAGATTTACGCACTTATTTACGGGGAGTTCTTTGCCTATTGTAAAATCAGCGCCCCTTCCGCAAGTTAGGTTTTGCTTCCACACCCTATGACCCGCCTCAAAGCGAAACGTTTTGCTAATTTGCCACCTCACCAGACTATCACCCTTTTGGACTTTAATATGAGCTCTGCTATCTCCTCGTAGGACTTACATAGCGAGGGCGGGATGTTTAGGCCGCGAGCTTGGACATCCTCAAGACAGGCAAACCATCCCTTGCGAGTCGGGAAGCGAAGAACCCCATCTTGGATTAGGACCACAATATCGTCCTCCTCGACCATCTGGGAACTAAAATCGCCGAGCTTTCTAACCAACCAAAGAGTATTCACCATACGAAAACCGCGCTTGCGCGCGAAAGGATTGATTTAATGTCTTCAAAGCTTACTACATTGGCTTTTATAACGAGCTCTTCGGGCTTTATGCCGCGCTCTTCTAACGATGCGTCCTCTACATAGGCAGTTAAGTTAACATGCTCAAGGTTTTCTAAGAGTCTATCCATACCCTCTATGCCAAGCTCGTCTGCTTTCCAGTTTGTTAGAGCATATACGCCGTCTTTTATGAAGATAAAGCCAACCTCGCAGCTAACCCCCATTGCCATTCCCATCCTAAGACTCTCGTGGCACTTCCAAGAAAAGGGGTCGCCCTTTAGCACGAAAACTACCTTTTTCATTAGTTAAAAACCAGAATTTTATCAAAGTTAGTTGATAATTTTGAAAGATTGTAGGTAGAACTGCTTTCAAAAAATTCAGGGTGGGTTAAAATCCCGCGCTGATGCGCAGAATGAGCGCAAAAAAGAAATTTAACACCGAGTTCTCTGAAAAATTCAAGCCCGGGGCGCTGGATATAGTAAGTGCCGTTCCCAGAAAAGAAAACGCTAACTTCCGCCTTTGGAGCAAGAGCCTTCACAAGCATCTTCAGGGTTAAAAAGTCCTTTGAAAATGGGTTGCTTGTTACTACAAATAACACTCTCATTTTAGCTTTCTCAAAATTATTTCCCAGAGATTATCACCGAGTTTATTAACGGCTAAGACCTCTTGACCTTCCTCAATCATGCTCTTTGGGACGCTTCTTGCGGAGGGCTCATAATCTACGAGCACCCTCAGGACTTGTCCAACCTCCATTGATTCCATAACTATTTTGCTCTTCACGAAAGTAAAGGGGCAAACCTCGCCCCTTATGTCAAGCTCTTGAATTTTCATTTTGCAAGCACCCTCTCAAGCTCAGCGAGCGAGGTTATACCTTTTCTCACGCGTAAAATCCCAGATTCATAGAGCGTCCTCATACCTTTCTCACGCGCAAGGTCCCTGATTTCTTCTGCGTTTGCACCTTTGACGATGAGCTTTCTCAAATCTTCGTCTACCTCGAGAAGCTCGTGAACTGCCGTTCTGCCCTTGTATCCACTACCCTTACAGTGGTCGCAACCATCTGGATTGGCTTTATAGATTGTTATGTTCTCATCCGGAGATTTAATAGCACCAAGCCTATGCAGAACTTCCCTCGGGGTATCATCTACGATTTTACACTTCGGACATAGACGCCTTATGAGCCTCTGGGCAACAATCAAGATGACAGAAGAACCAACCAAAAACGGCTCTATGCCCATGTCCACCAACCTGGTTATGGAGGAGGGAGCGTCGTTGGTGTGAAGTGTTGAGAAAACCAAGTGACCTGTTAAAGACGCTTTTACCGCAATCTCCGCCGTTTCTGTGTCACGAATCTCACCTATTAGGATGATATCTGGGTCTTGCCTTAGGAAGGCTCTTAGAA
>JANWVD010000098.1 GCA_025057715.1 Aquificaceae bacterium
ATTGTCTTTTCTAAAAGCTCAATTAGACTCTTTACGCACTCTTGGTCTTTTAGGTTATTCTCTTTACAAAAAAGGTAAGGCGATGGGAGCTTGATTACTCTAAATAAAAGCCCTCTGAATGTTTCGTGGAATAAATCAATGCCGCCAACGCTTACTGCGCCCACTGTATCCCCATGATATGCACCGTCAAAGCTAATAAAGGTGCGCCTATCCTCCCCTCTGTTTTTCCAATATTGATAAGCCATCTTTATGGCAATCTCAACAGCCTCAGACCCATCTTCGCTGTAAAAGACCTTGCTAAGCCCCGGGGGCGCTATATCGCATAGCTTTTTAGAAAGCAGTATCGCTGGCACATTAGAGCTCCCTAAGGTGGTTGTATGTGCAACTTTGGATAGCTGCTCGATGATGGCTTTGTTAATGTGCGGGTGATTATGCCCGTGAACGTTGCACCAAAGCGAGGAAATTGCGTCTATATATTCCCTTCCGTCAATGTCATATAGGTAAACACCCTCGCCCCTTTCAAAGATTATGTTATCCTCGCTTGCATAGACCTGCATCTGAGTAAATGGATGCCAAAAGTGGTTGTTGTCCCAGTTTATTAAGAGTTCTTTATTCACAAAGATAGCTGAGAGACCTTTTTGCTAAGGTTTTCTACATGCCCTTTTGCCTTGACATTGTATAAAGCAAGGGCTATTTTGCCCTCTTTATCAATAACAAATGTGCTTCTAATTATCCCCTCGCTCTCTTTGCCGTAAAGTTTTTTCTTGCCATATGCCCCAAAGGCTTTAGCAACTTCAAAATCAGGGTCTGAAAGTAGCACAAAGTTAAGAGAGTGCTTTTGTATAAACTTTTTATGAGATTCTATACTATCTGGGCTTACACCATAGACGTCAATCCCAAGAGTATTAAGATTGTCCCGAAAGTCGCAAGCCTCTGTTGTGCAACCAGGCGTGTCGTCTTTGGGGTAAAAGTAAAGCACGAAAGCTTTACCTTTGAGCTCTTGCGAGCAAACTCTTAAACTTTCCCCAGATGGGGAAATCCCGTCAAGACAAAATGATGGAGCTAAGGCACCAACCTCGAGCACAGCTTTATTATACCCAAAAAGCGGGCGACGGGACTCGAACCCGCGACCCTCTGCTTGGGAAGCAGATGCTCTACCTCTGAGCTACGCCCGCTTTGAGAGTTTATTATGCACATAAAAGTGCTAAAGTAAATCTATGAGGTTTAGCGGCATTCCAAGTGAAGAGAGGGCGATTGAGATAGCAATGTCAATAAAGGAAGGCGAATGGACGCTTTGTGAAAATCAAAGCTGCCAAAGCGCAAATAGAGAGGAGGCAGTCGCTTGGCTTAAAAATATAGTAAGCCAAATATCCACATGGAAAAAGCAAAACCCGGCAATCCCGCCTGCGACCTGCTTCGTCTTTGTCCACACCCCCTCAGAGCCTGTGGCTTTTAAGATTTACGACCTTAGCTCCTTAGGTTGCAGCTTTGAGCTCTCACCCCCAAGATGGAAAGCATATCTAAAGGGTTATGAAATCTGATGCTTGATATAGAGCTTATTCGCAAAGACCCAGAGCGCGCAAAGAGAGCTCTATCCAAGAAAGACCCGTCTTTAGAGGATTTAATAGAGCAAATCCTCGAGCTTGACAAAGACCGCAGGGCTTTGGTTTCTCAATCCCAGGAGCTCAGAGCGAAGCGAAACTCCCTAAGCAAAATAGCATCTAATGACTTATCGGCAAGAGAGCAGGTTTTGGCTCTAAAATCCGAGCTTGAAAAATTAGAATCCGAACTCTCCAAGCTCGAGCCAAGGCTAAGAAAGCTCCTCCTAAGCGTGCCAAACGTTCCTGCCTCTTCAGTGCCTTATGGCAAGAGCGAGGAGGACAATCTTGAGCTAAGGCGCTACAAAGAGCCGCCAAGGTTTGATTTTGAGCCAAAGCCTCATTGGGAAATAGGGGTCTCTTTGGGCATTTTTGACTTTGAGAGGGCATCAAAGGTCTCTGGAAGCAGGTTTGTTTACCTAACCGGTCTTGGTGCGCGCCTTGAGCGCGCGCTCATAAATTTCATGCTTGACTTAAATATCCAAAAGGGCTATAAAGAGGTCTTACCCCCTCACCTTGTTAAGCCCGAGATTTTAGAGGGCACTGGGCAGCTCCCTAAGTTTGAGGAAGAGCTCTATAGCTGCGAGAGGGATAATCTTTACCTTATCCCAACAGCAGAGGTTCCGCTAACGGCACTGTATATGGACGAAACACTGGATGAAAAGGACCTCCCGATTGCTCTAACAGCCTATACCCCCTGCTATCGCCGCGAGGCAGGCTCATACGGAAAGGACATTCGCGGGCTTATTCGCCAACATCAATTCTCAAAGGTAGAGATAGTTAAAATCACTACCCCCGAAACCTCTTACGAAGAGCTTGAAAACATCACCAAAGACGCAGAGAGCATCCTCCAAGCGCTCGAGATTCCCTACAGGGTGGTTGCTCTCTCAACAGGCGACCTTGGCTTTTCCTCTGCCAAAACCTACGACATAGAGCTGTGGCTACCTTCCCAGGGGCGCTATAGGGAGGTATCCTCTTGCTCAAACTGCGAGGACTTCCAGGCAAGAAGACTAAGGATAAAGATTAAAAATCATAAAACGCGCTTCGCGCATACTTTAAATGGCTCTGCCTTGGCGGTTGGCAGAACCCTTTGTGCCATACTCGAAAACTTCCAGCAAAAGGACGGCTCTGTCATTATTCCAAAAGCGCTTCAGCCCTACTTTGGGCTTGAGAGGCTATCTTGACTTTAGGAAGTTTAAACTTTATCATTCTCTTTTTAAGCTGGCGTAGCTCAGTCGGCAGAGCGCGGGATTTGTAATCCCGCGGTCGTGGGTTCAAGTCCCACCGCCAGCTTGGTGGCTTTTAAGGAGGGGTAGCCAAGTGGCCAAAGGCAGGGGACTGTAAATCCCCCGGGCTCCGCCCTTCGCAGGTTCGAATCCTGCCCCCTCCATATTGCGGGCGTAGCTCAGTGGTAGAGCAGCTGCCTTCCAAGCAGCAGGTCGTGGGTTCAAGTCCCATCGCCCGCTTTTAATTAGCCCAGGTAGCTCAGTCGGCAGAGCACACCCTTGGTAAGGGTGAGGTCGCCGGTTCAAGTCCGGTCCTGGGCTTACCTTGGAAAGGAGGTTTTGGGTAATGGCCAAAGAAAAATTCGTTCGCGAAAAGGAACATGTTAACGTAGGAACCATAGGACACGTAGACCATGGCAAATCAACGCTAACTTCTGCAATAACCTGTGTCCTTGGCAAAGGCGTTCTTGAAGGCGGCAAATCAAAGTGCATGCGCTACGAAGAGATTGACAAAGCCCCCGAAGAGAAAGAAAGAGGAATTACCATCAACATAACCCACGTTGAATACGAAACCCCAAAGAGACACTATGCCCATGTTGATTGCCCAGGACACGCAGACTACATCAAAAACATGATTACTGGTGCAGCACAGATGGACGGTGCAATCTTGGTAGTTTCAGCACCAGATGGACCAATGCCACAAACAAGAGAACACGTCCTTCTTGCAAGGCAAGTCAACGTCCCATCCATAGTCGTGTTTCTCAATAAATGCGATGTCATGGACGACGAAGAGCTTCTCGAGCTTGTCGAGCTTGAGGTAAGAGAACTTCTATCAAAATACGAATTCCCAGGCGATGATGTTCCAGTCATCAGAGGCTCTGCCCTTGGAGCTTTACAAGAGCTTGACAATGCAAAACCAGACAAGTGGTGCAATGCCATCATTGAGCTTATGAAATCTCTCTATGTGTACTTCCAAACCCCACAAAGAGAAGTTG
>JANWVD010000099.1 GCA_025057715.1 Aquificaceae bacterium
AAACAACGAGCGCCAATATTCTTTTCTTAAAAGGCAAGGCTTTATTTACCCCCGATATAAGCTGCGGGCTTTTGCCTGGGACCACCCTCATGGCGCTAAGTAAGGAGGTTAAAATAATGCCAATTCGGGTTAAAATTTCTGAAATTGACAATTTTGACGCAGTTTTTACGATAAACTCTTTAAACTTCATAAGAAGCGTAGAGCAAATCAATGGCACTTACTTTAAGCTGAATTTAAGCTTAGAAAACGAGCTAAACTCCATCCTTGAAAGCCTCTGCCTAAGATAGAATTTTAGCTAAGGTGGACATACTTAACTCAGAGCTCTCAAGAAAAGCAGACAAAATGACTACAGAAGCGGGTGTAAGCGTCTTTCAGCTCGTTGAAAGCACGGCGCTTTTGCTACTTAAGTGCATAAAGACCTTCTTTCCTCGCGCGAAGCGCGTTTTTGTTCTTTCTGGAAAGGGGCTGAATGGGGCGGATGGTCTTTCGCTTGCAAGGCACTTGCACCTAAGGGGCTATGACGTTGCCTATATGTGCGTAGAAAGTTCAGAGAAAAACGCGCAGTTTCTAAAGGCTCTTGAGAGTATGAAGGTAAAGAAGGCAGATTCGCCATCGGGGTTTGACCTAATTGTCGATGCGCTTTTGGGGGTTGGGTTTAAGCCCCCGCTTAGCGACTCTTACGCAAGGCTAATTAAAATGGTCAATTCCTCAAATCTTCCTGTTTTGTCCGTTGATTTACCAAGCGGGCTAAATCCCGATAGCCCTGAGGTTGAAAATGAGTGCATAAGGGCGACCCTCACTGCCTGCGTTGGGGCTTTAAAGCCGTGTCATGTTTTTTACCCCTCTGCGAGCTTTTGCGGAAAGATTGTGCTTATCTCCCCCGGGCTTATAAACCCTGAGCCCATTGCCAAGGTTTTACAGCCCCCGCCCTTGCCCTATAGAGACCCGGATGCTCATAAAGGTCTTATGGGTCATGCGCTTTTAGTTGGCGCAAGCAAAGGCCTTAGCGGTGCTTTGATAATCTCTGCTAAATCTTGTAACAAAGCCGGCGCTGGCTATGTCAGCGTTGCTTTTCCTGAGGTTCTCTCTGAGGTTTTTGAAAGCACATGCATTGAGGAGCTAAAGTTAGCCCTCCCGGGCGATAAGCTCAAAGACGCGAGCCCTATCTTAGAGTCTCAAGATAGATATAGTGCCATAGGCGTTGGGATGGGTATGGGAAGGTATGATGGCGCAAAGGAGTTTGTAAGAGACATCCTCTTAATTAAGCGCCCGCTTCTTTTGGACGCAGACGCAATTAATGCCCTTTCTTTGCTTGGTCCAGAGGCTTTGCTAAAAAGAGATGCACCAACAGTTATTACCCCCCACCTTGGCGAATTTGAGCGCCTAAGCTCTATAAAAGTTGGGGAAGTTAAGTCAAATCCCTTAGACCATGCCAAAGAGTTTGCCACGCGCTTTGGGGTTTATCTCGTTCTTAAATTCTCAAGGACCATCATAGCAAGCCCAAATGGAGAGCTCTTTGTAAGCCTTCGCGGAAGTCCGTCGATGGCAAAGGCAGGCATTGGCGATGCACTCTCTGGAATCATTACCTCGTTCCTTGCAAGGGGCATAAATCCGCTCGATGCCTGTAAGCTCGGCGTTTTTATCCACGGCTTTGTGGGCGAGATAGCCACTAAAGACCAAGAGTCTCTCACCCCTCTATCGCTCATTAACGCCATCCCAGAGGCTTTTTTAGTCCTAAGGGAAGGAAGAGTCCTACAAAGTATTGAGATTTTAGATATCTAAAACCGCGCTTCGCGCGTATAATTAATAGCTACCATGATAGACTTTGCCTTAGCTCAGCAACAAAGCCCCCACGCTGGCTCTTCCGCAAGCGCCCTCTTGGTTCAGCTTATATTCTTTATCGTTCTTCTTGGGATATTCTACTTTCTTCTTATTCGCCCTCAACAAAGAGCCCGCAAACAACACGAAGAGTTTTTATCTAAGCTCAAAAAGGGGGATAAGGTCATTACTTCCGCAGGCATATGGGGGACGATAGTAGAGCTTGACGAAAACAAAGCTGTTTTAAAAGTTGACGCAAATACAAGGATAACTATCACAAAAAGCGCTATAATTCAACTTCAACCAAATCAAGAGGGTAAAAATGATTAAAAAGGTCCTAAGAAAGCCGTTTTTAAACATCTTCGAGACGGTGTTTTTCATAGACTTTATCATTGGACTTTCAACTACCTTAAAGAACCTGCTTCGAAAGCCCTTTACCACAAACTACCCCATAGAGAAGTTAAAACCCCCCATACGCTACAGAGGCGCTCACGGCCATTTTGTGTGGGACGGCACAGAGCCACCTTCTTTAAAGGCAATTGAGAAGTTTATGTCTTTTGAAAGGGGCAAAAGCAGATGCGTTGCTTGCTATATGTGTCAAACGGCTTGTCCTATGCCAACACTTTTTAGGATAGAAGCAATCCAGATGCCAGACGGGACAAAGAAGGTCGTTAGGTTTGACATGAACTTGCTTAACTGTCTTTTCTGTGGTCTTTGCGTAGATGCCTGTCCCGTTGGTTGTCTTACCATGACAGACCTTTATGAGCTTGCAGGCTATTCAAGGCGCTCTGGGGTTTTAAATACCTCAAACCTTGAGCAAAATGCAATAGATTGGAAACAAAGGCGCGGAAAAGAAAAAGACCGCATCTGGGCAGACGATGAGATGCGCGAAAGGCTCTGGGGCAAGATAAAGTGGAGTGGCTAATTGTTATCTTTTTCGGACTTTGGGCTTTTATCTCAACCTTGGGGGTTTTGTTTCTAAAAAGCCCGGTTCACGCAATACTCTCTTTCCTAAGCGTTATCTTGGCAGTTAGCGGCATGTTTTTGCACCTTGGCGCTGAGCTCTTAGCTGGTCTCCAGCTTGTTATATATGCAGTCTCAATAGTGGTCTTTTATGTTCTTGTTATTACGACCATCCCGTGGGAAAAGGTAAAGCGCTTTGGCAAGGTCAATCTTACCCAGCTTCTTTTGGCTACGCCAGTGCTTATTTTATCAACTCTAATTACCTCAAGCGCCATTTTTGAGGTTGAGTTTAAAGACTCTCCCCCACCAAGCTTAGAAAGCGTCGGAAAGTCTCTCTTTAGCTCTTACTTGCTGCCTCTTGAGGTAGCTTCCATCTTGCTGCTTGTGGCAATGGTTGGCGCAATAGCAATAGGGAGGAAGGACGCTTGAGTATTCCTCAGGCTTATGCAATTATTAGTCTTTTTTTATTCTTCAGCGGGCTTTTAGGTATTATCATCAGAAGAAATCTAATCCTGATTTTAGTAAGCGCAGAGCTGATGCTAAATGGAGTCAACCTTGCTTTGGTGAGCTTTGATAGGATGGTCGGCGGAATTGAAGGTCAAATCTTATCTCTTTTTGTCTTAACAGTTGCCGCAGCCGAGGTTGCAGTCGGTTTGGCGCTTGTCGTAGCCCTCTTTCGCCTCAAAGGCTACGAAGGCTCTAGCGAAATAACAAACCTGAGGGACTAAGGCGTGGATAGCTCTCTTATTCTTTTCTTGCCCCTTATTGCTTTCTTGCTAATAGGCGCTTTTGGTAAGCAAATAGGCGACTTTTCATCGTGGTTTATTACCCTTCTTAGCGCCCTCTTTTCCTCAATCTTTTCTGCCATCGCCCTTTGGAGAGTTTTGAAAGATGGTCCATATAGCGTTGAGCTTTATAGCTTTCTGCCCCTTGGCGAGTATTCACTCTCTTTTGGTCTTTACTTTGACCATCT
>JANWVD010000009.1 GCA_025057715.1 Aquificaceae bacterium
ACCTCGCCATTTACAGCAATTGCTATGCCTTCACTTAAGAGACTAAGCTCGCTTAGTAAGTCAGATATCGTAAGCGGCTCTTCGAAGGTCTTTTCTTGGTCGTTTATAAAAATCCTCACTGGCTTAATTTTAAGGATAGACTAATCTACATGCAAGAGAAGGAGCTTAGGTTAGAGAAGTTTAAAAAGCTAAGGGATAGCCTCCCCTATAGGTTTGAGAAAACCCACTCAATAAGAGAGCTGAGGTCAAAATTTGAAAAGGACTTTGAGCCATTTGAAATATGCCTAAATGGCAAGCTAAAGCGCGTCTCAAACCAAGATGGAATAAAAGTGGGCAGGTTAGAAGATGGTGAGAGAGAGCTCTTAGTTTACTTTAGCCAAGGCGAAGACCCAAAAGAGGGTGAATCTATCTCTCTTTTCGGCAAATTAGAGAGAAAAGAGGGCAAGGTATGCCTAATAGATGCTAAGATAGCAAGCTGCGAGCCAAGAGCTTTAAATGAGGTCCTTAGCGAGCTTGAGTTAGAGCCGGGGCGGTTTTTTGCGCGCGTAAGCGCGCGTTTGATGAATTTAAGAAAAATGGGGAAGGCTATCTTTGGTGACGTTCAGGATTGGAGTGGGAGAGTCCAGGTTTATCTAAGTAAAGATGGCTCAGGTGAGGCGTTTGAGAGCTTTAGTGAGCTTGTGGATATCGGGGATGTTTTAGGAATCGAGGGGGAGCTCTTTAGGACAAAGGCGGGGGAGCTCACCATCGAGGTAAAGCGCTTTGAGGTTTTGGCAAAGAGTTTAAATCCAATGCCGGAAAAGTGGCATGGGCTTAAGGACACTGAGGTTCGCTATAGAAAAAGATACCTTGACCTTATAGTCAACGAAGAGGCAAGGAGGGCGGTTTTGATAAAAAATAGGCTAATAAAGAGCATCAGGGAGTTTTTAGACCAAAATGGGTTTATCGAAGTAGAGACGCCCATCCTTCAGCCTATTGCCTCTGGCGCAAATGCAAGGCCCTTTAAGACCTTTCACAATGCCCTTGAGGAAGAGCTCTATTTAAGGATTGCACCAGAGCTGTATCTTAAGAAGTTAGTCGTCGGTGGGCTTGAGAGGGTTTACGAGCTTGGGAGGAATTTTAGAAACGAGGGGGTTGATTCCACGCACAATCCGGAGTTTTCTATGGTTGAGTTTTACGCAGCCCTCTGGGACTATAAGGACATGATGGAGTTTATTAAAAATCTCATGCTATTTGTTTGTCAAAAGACGCTTGGTAAGAGCTTTATTGAAACGAAAGATAGGTTAATAAGCCTTGAGAAGTTTGAGGTAAAGACCTACTTCGGGCTTCTTGAAGAAAAGACCAATAAGGGGATGGACTTTTTCTTAAATGACACATCAGAACTCAGGGAGTTTTGTAAAAATTCCGGCGTTGAAAATGTATGGAATTTGAGTCATGGGAAGTTAATTGATAAGGTATTTTCAATCTTTGTAGAGGAGAGCTTAACTACGCCGACATTTGTAATTGACTTTCCAAAGCTCATATCGCCGCTTGCAAGAACGCATAGAGAAGACAAAAGGCTCGTTGAGAGGTTTGAACTATACATCCTTGGTAAGGAGGTTGCAAACGCCTATTCAGAGCTGACTGACCCCATTGAGCAAAGAGAGAGGTTTGAAAGCCAAAGGACTCAAAAGTCAGCAGGGGACGAAGAGGCAATGCTTGCTGACGAGAGCTTTATAGAGGCTTTGGAATATGGGCTTGTGCCAACTGCCGGCGCAGGTATTGGAATAGATAGGCTTATGATGGTTTTAACTGACGAAGAGTCTATAAGGGAGGTGATTCTCTTTCCTGCGCTTAAGTCAAAGGGCGCTTAAAAAAGCGCCCCAAACTTTTAGTGCTTGTGATTGTGATGCCCGAAGGCAAAGGTGAATTGAAGGATAAATTCATTGACCGACTTTTTCTCAAAGCTTCCTGCGACCCTTTCGTATAGGGCTTTGTTTTGACCTGCTTGTAATCTTACGCGCGAGAAGCTATTTGGGCTATATTCAGCCATGGCGTAATATGCAGGTAAGTTTGAATAAGCCGGCAAGAGCCTAGCGCCAGAGCGATAAACCTCGTTTTTGTTTATGAGATTATATTGAACGCCCGCCCTTAATTGCTTTGTGATGCCTGCAACAAGCTGGATGTAATATCCACCTTGGCGTCTTTTGATTGGGTCCATGGTTACATTCCCAGCCCTATCAAAGCCATAGCGAGTTCCACTCATTTCGCGATAGATGTATTCGCCTTGGAGGCTTAAGTATCTATCTTTGTCAAAGCTGTATTTTGCGGTTAGGTCTATTCCGTATAGCTTTGAATCTGCGCTTAGCCCGTGGTCACCATGGTCGTGCCGATGTTTACCTTGAGCGTAAGAAACCCCCGGTGAGAGCGTTAAATCACCATATTCAAAAGAGCTCTTGATAAAACCAACAAATAAACTTGGCGCGCTTTTATCTTCAACTTCAAATGTTCTTCCAGTTGGCGAATGCGTGATTGTAAAGCCCTTATAGTTAAAGCTATTTTCGCTCTCGCCCTGAAGAACCTCTGCCCCAAGCTGGAGATAGAACTTGGTTGGGGCGTGCCAACTTAGCTGAAGACCTTTTTCTATTAAACCCTCGTCCCCTAAGAAGGACATAAAAACAAGCGGGGAGGTCGCAAAGTCCCAAGCGTGCGGCTCTTGTTGATTTAGCTTCCCAAAACCGCTTCTGAATTTACCAAGCTTTACCTCAAAGCCGGCGGGAAGATTTTTAAAAAGCGCGTAGGCTTCCTCTACATTAACTTTATCGTCGCTAAATGAGAAAGTAGCCGCCAAATCAAGGTTCTTGTGAGGATGTGCATAAAGACCGAGCTCTACATGATTTAGGTTAAACCCGCGCTTTTCGTTTCTTATGCCATGGGAGTGACCATCGTGATGCCTATGGAAAACCCTGGGGATTTGCAATTCTTTATATTCATCATCCTTTCTATTTCTCGAAACAAGGGAAAAATCAATAACGAGAGATATCTCAGGTAAAAGAGAGGACTTTTTGTCGTGCGAATGACCGTGGCTATGGGCTATAAGCATGCCGCCATCGGGTCTAAGCTTGAGGTTTTCTGCACCCTCTTTAGAAAAGGCAAGACCCAAAATAGCAAAGAAGATTAAAATTTTTCCCATAATAAGACCTCCTTTTTAAAGTGTGATTACTTGCTGAACGCCATATTCACCTGCTTTTTTATAAAGGTTTGGAAA
This sequence comes from Aquificaceae bacterium, assembly GCA_025057715.1. Lineage (GTDB taxonomy): Bacteria > Aquificota > Aquificia > Aquificales > Aquificaceae > JANWVD01. The sequence goes on from JANWVD010000009.1 coordinate 3,248, forward strand.
GCAGCCTATCGTAGCCCCCTCTATGAGGCTATCTTCTATGTTTCTTTCCATACAACATTGGTCACAGCCCATTAAAAAGCCTATCTTGCCAGCCTCGAGAAGCCTCTGAAGACGAGTTCCAAGCGGGCTTCCCTTTAAAAGTGCGTAGTTATTATCAAGAAAGAAAAACATCCCAGCAACCTCGACAGGATGGGTGGAGTTTTCAAGCTGCGGCAATATCATCTTGCCAAGGATGTAGCTTGCGCTATTTGGCGTGCTAAAGATATATAAGACCTTCATTCTTCACCTCCTTTAAGTGTCTTACCCCTAAAAACCCCCTTGGGGCAAAAAGCCAAGTGCACATTTTTTATATTTTAACACATTTTAACGAGAATTTAAAACCTTGCTAACCTAAGCCTCGCAAGAAGCTCCAAGAAAACCCTTGCATAATAGACGTTTGAAACAAAGGAAGCAATCGTGCCTATTGTTAAGGTGGTGGCAAAGCCCTTGACTGGTCCTGAACCAAACTGGAATAATATCAAAGCAGCAACGAGCAAGGTAGCATGAGTGTCTAAAACGGCGCCAAAAGAGCGCCTATATCCAAGCGCTATGGCTTTTTTAATAGTGCTTCCAGAGCGAAGCTCTTCTTTGACCCTTTCGAAGATAAGAACATTAGAGTCAACAGCAATGCCCATATTTAGGATAATCCCGGCAATCCCAGGAAGCGTAAGAGTGCCGCCAAGGAGCGCAAGCCCAGCCCAAAGCATCAAGGCGTTAAGAACTATGGAAACCCCAGCGGTGACCCCAACAACTCTATAGCGAAATATTAAAACGGCTAAGAGAAATATAAAACCCGCTATCGCGGATTTTAAACCTTGATTAATAGCATCCTTACCAAGCGAAGGACCAACCACCCTCTCTTGCAAAAACTCAATCTTGGTAGGCAAAGACCCAGAGCGAAGAACGATTGCGAGCTCTTTTGCCTCGTCAGGCGTAAAGTTTCCGCTTATTTGTCCCCTGTCGCTTATCCTGCTTTTTATAACTGGCGCTGACATGATTTTGCCATCAAGCACGATAGCGAGCTCTCTCCCTATGTTTTTAGAGGTCGCTTCGGCAAACCTACTTGAAGCATCCGGATTTAGCTCAAAGGCAACTGCGGGCATGCCAAACTCGTCGCTTGAGGTATAAGCAGTTTTTAAATCAGACCCTGAGATAATGGGCGGAAACTCAATCAGATACCACCTACCATTTAAGTCAGGAACGAGCTTAGTGTTTGGATTAACCATCTTCTCAAGAGACTCCTTTGTCCCTTGACTAATAACGAGCGATAGCTCAAGAGTTGCAGTTTTACCAAGCAAAGACTTAGCCCTTTGAATGTCAAGCACCCCAGGAAGCTCTACCAAGACCCTGTCATTGCCTACTTTTGCAATCGTTGGTTGGACAACGCCAAGCTCGTCAATCCTGCGCCTAAGAACCTCAATCGTTTGATTAAGAACGCCCCTTTTAAAAGCTTCGAGCTCCTCGTTTTTTAACCTAAGCTGTGCTTCTTTGTCGGAGAAAGACTCAACCTCAAGCGAGGCAAACTCCTCTTTTAAAAAGGCCTCAAACCTCTCGGCATTTGGAATTTCGAGAAACTCTAAGTGCAAAGAGTTGCCCCTTGGGACAACCTCAAGGACCTTAAAGCCCCTTTGGGGCAATCTCTCCCTTATAGCCCTTGCAAGGCTCGCATACTCATTATTAAGGGCATATTCCATATCGGGCCTTATAAGGATTGAGGTCCCACCCATTAGGTCAAGCCCAAGGTTAACTGGTTTTATAAATATAAAAACCGCGCAAAGCGCGATAAGGACGAAAAACCCACCTACCTCAATCCAAAAGCGTTTCATTAGCTGGGTTATTATAACCTTTATGAAAGCCTTAGTTTTTGTTTTTTTGCTACTTTCACTATCTTACGGTCTAAATAGAGAGAGGATAAACTCCCAGGCGCTTTCGCAGATTGACTTTATGGTGCGTCTTGAAAACTTTCCCCAAAGAATTCCATCCACAAAGCTCCTTGAGTGGATTTATTTTGATTGGCCGCCCAAAGAGGATTGGCTGATTGACGGCAAAAGCATAAGCGATTACAAAAACGCCATAGAGCTAAACTTTAACAAAGAGGGACTAAGCCCTGAGGTCCAAGTATCCTATGGCTGGACAATCAGAAGAACAAACATGCGAATGTATCCAACATCTAAGACAATCCATGCCAAGGGCAAGGACCTTGATTATAACCAATATACCCTCCTTGAGCCTTTTACTATGCTTGCAATCTTGCACCAATCAAAGGACGGCCAGTGGCTATATGTTCATGCACCATACATGCGAGGCTGGGTAGCATCAAAGGATGTTCGTCAAAGCACAAAGGAAGAGCTAATAAAACTGAGCTCTATGCCAAAGGCGGTTGTTAAGGTAAAGTCTATTAATGTAGACGGAATTACCTTCGGTCTTGGTTCTAAGTTGCCAATAGTTCAATCCAGTAAAAGCGAGATTTTAGTAATGTTGCCAAACGGAAACTTAAAGAGCCTTCCTCGCTCTTTATTAGCCGAGGGGTTTGAGGACTTTAGCGAAGAGAAGGCAAGAGAGATTCTTGAATCAATGCTTGGAACGCCCTACGATTGGGGCGGTAAAAACGGCAGGTGGGATTGCTCTTCGCTCGTTCAATCACTCTACTGGGTCTTTGGCTTAGAGCTCCCAAGAAACTCCTCGCAGCAAGCAAAGGTCGGCAGGGTAATAGCTACAAAGTTTAGTAGCTACGAAGAGATGAAGTCAGTCCTCGAGAAATCTCCGCCATTTCGCACCCTTCTTTTTATGAAAGGTCATGTAATGATTTTCGGGGGCCTTGAAAATAAAGAGCCAGTTCTGTATCACTCAGTCGGGTCTTTAAGATACGACGATGGGACACTAATAAGAGCAGGAGCGATAGTAAAAAACAGGCTCGAGACCGAGCGCTTAACGAATATTTATAGGAAAATAATTAGTGTTAACATTTTAGAATGAAGAAGTCTATAGCTCAAAGTATCAAACAAGTAGTAAACAACTTACCAAACATAGAGACTCAAATATGCGGTAAAATCGTGCTTGAGAATAATTATCTTTACATTCAAGACGAAAGCGGTAAGATATCAATTGACGGAATTCCTCATAGATACGTTGGCTCAACGCTTTGCGCAAAGGGAACTCTAAAGATAAGCTCTTACGAACAAAAGGGGATGGCGTTTTTTAGGCTCTTTGCGTCAGAGTTTGAGGTAAAAGAGCGCGCAGAAGCCTATGACAAATTTATGCAGGAAATAGAAAAGCTGATGACAAAAAGAACCCACAGGGATTTTATAGAATACTTTCGCTCGATTTTAAAAAACCAAAATTCAGTAAGATTGCTCTTAATCCATGGCAAAAGCGCACAAACCCATCAAGACTTTCTAACTGGTCTTAAATCCTCCGCAGGGGAGCATTTTAACCTTTTGGAGATTGAGATGATAGAAACCCCCTTAAGAGACGCTGAGCTATCTAAAGCACTCTCTCAGTATGACCCTCAAAAGCACGATGCTGTCTTTGTAGTAAGAGGTGGGGGTCCGTCGGAAGATTTGATGCTCGTAGGCGGGGATTTATGCATTCTTGAGGTCTTAAGAAAAGACATACCGCTCTTTGTTGCCCTTGGTCATTCTTTTGATGTGGGGCTTTCACCCCTTGAAAGAGTCGCAAACTACGCCTTTGCAACGCCATCGCTCGCAGGCGCTCAGCTTGGAAGCCTTCTAAGAAACCTCATAGCCCTTGAAAAAACCACCCAGAGCCAGCAATGCTCTTTTTCACAAATGATTGGATGTATTTTGAAAGCACTTGGATTAAGGAGATAAAGCCCCAAGAGGTCATAGGCATAGACCTCTCAGCCAGCGAGCTTGGCAAAACCGGCTTTGCGTTCTTGGACGGTGAGGTTGAGCTTGGGATAGTCCGGAAGGACGATGAAATATTAGAGCTCTGCAAAGGCTTTAAGCTGATTTTGATAGACGCGCCTTTGAGCTTGCCTATAGGAAACTCAGGGCTAAGGGAGTGCGATAGGATGTTAAACAAACTCGGGATAAGATTCTTCCCTATTAACTTTGGCGGGATGAAAAAGCTAACCCAAAGGGGCATTTTTATTAAAAATATTTTAGAAACTCAGGGAAAGTTGGTCTTTGAGGTCTATCCTGGGGCTCTTTATGATAATTTTAAAATTCCAAGAAAGGATAAAAAAGCCATAGCTGAATTTTTTAGCTCAAGAGGGCTTAGGCTAAAGCGCGAAGCGAAGTTTCAAGACGAGCTTGATGCGGTTGCCTGTTTTTATATTGGTATTAGGCTCTTAGAAGGGTCTGCAAACATTCTTGAGGGGAGAGATGGGGTTTTAATATTTTAATTGCGGGCTTTGCCCGCGTTTTAGTCTTTATATTCCTCTTTAATTTTTAAAATTTCGTCAAGATTTTGGAAAAATGTTTCGATTATATTAGGGTCAAATTGCTTGCCAGAGAGGTCTTTCATGTATTTTACCGCCTCAGAGACAGGCCATGGGTCTTTATATGGGCGCTTAGATGTAAGGGCATCAAAGACATCTGAGATGGTGGTGATTCTCGCTTCCACGCTTATATCTTCCCCTGACTTACCATAAGGGTAGCCAGTCCCGTCCCAGCGCTCGTGATGCTCGAGAGCTATTCTTGCCGCCATTTGCAAAAGCTCGTTCTCGCTGTCTTTTAAAATATCGTAGCCAAGAATCGTGTGAGTTTTCATAACCTCCCATTCCTCGGGGTCTAACTTGCCCTTTTTGAGCAAGATTGCGTCTGGGATGCCGATTTTACCAATGTCGTGCATCGGGGCTGCGAGCTGTATGTTTTCGCAAAACTCTTGGTCAAAACCCAGCTTTCTTGCAATTAAATTCGCCATTAATCCTATCCTTACGATGTGGTTGTAAGTATCTTGGTCTTTATATTCAGAAGCGTGCGAAAGCCTTAAGACAGTTTCGCGATAGGCGGACTTTAGCTTTGCATAAAGCCTTGAGGACTCAAGCGAGTTTGAAGCATAGACTGAAATTAGCTGTAAAATCTGCATATCTTCGTCTGTGAAGTCACCGCCGTGTTTGTTAATTACTTGAAACACCCCTATGACATTTTCGCGCGAATCTATCAAAGGAAGCGCAATTATGTTTCTGGTTTTATAACCCGTTTGTTTATCAACCTCTGGGTTAAAGCGAGGGTCTGAATAGGCATCTGGTATCAAAAGCGGCTCTTTGTTTCTAAAGGCAGCGCCGACGATGCCTTTATCCGGGCTTACCTCTATTCTTACACCCCCGTGAGCAACCAAGGTGTATAAAACATTTCTATCTTGGTCAAAAAGAAAAAGACTACATCTATCAGCCTCTAAGATGCTTTTTGCAAGGTCTGCGAGCATTGGGATGAGCTTATCTGGGTCTTTTTCGCCTGCTATATTACCCGCTTTTTCAAGTAAGAGCTTTAGCCTATCAAACATGCGCTATACTTTTGAGATAGGCTTTAAATCTATCAGGGTTTAGGTAAATGACATATACTGTATCTTGTTTATCCCCCATTGAGAAAGTATGCGTTCCCTCAAGCCTTATGACGCCAGCTTTTTGTAAGCTATTAAGCACTGACCCGACTTTTGAACCATCCATGCTGTATTCTGTCGAAAACCTATCAAGATAGAGCTCTACGCGTCCCTCTTCCGGGGAGTTCATTTGGATATTGTCAAGTAAATACATCCCAACAACAAACATGAGCTTTGAAGTTATTATGTTGATAATGCGTCTATTTAGGTTATAAACCCTTTTGGAAAACTCTCTGAGCAAGCTATGAGCAAGCTCGGGCATGCGGCTTATAACATCAAGGAATTGTTCAGGTTCAAACACTATTGCGACCACATTTGAAGATGCTCTAACAGTCGCAGTCCTTTCACCACCTAAAAAGACGGACATCTCGCCAAGTATTGAGCCCGGACCACCAAGACCCACGAATACCTCTTCACCACCGGGGCTCTTTTTATAGATTGATACGTGTCCGCTTGCTACGACGATGACCTTATCTGGCTTATCACCTTCTGCAAAGATGACCTCCCCAGTAGAGAAGCGCTCTTCCCTTCCCATGGGCTTTAGCTTTAATAAAAGCTCTTGCTTTATCTCCATGGCAATATTTTGATTTTAAACCCAAATCGTCTTTCTTCCAACTATTGGAATAACCTTTCGTGGCAATTTTGCAAGCTCCATGATTACCTCTTCCTCAAAAGCGGGTTTTATATGAACTGCGTATATCTTAACATCTCTGTCTTCAAGAATGTTAAGGTCTTCCATGAGCGTTGATGGGGTATGATGCAGACTAGCCGAAGCAAGAGAGGAAAGGTAAGAGGGGAATGACACATCTACTAAAACCACGTGAATGTCGTTAGTTCTATTAATAAAATGCCAAAGCTCTGGGTTTCTGTGAGTATCAGACGTGTAAACCATGCTCCTACCATTTTTTCTAATAATGACGCCGATTGTTGGAACGGTGTGATTGCTTAAAAACGGTGTTATCTCGTATCCCAATATGTTTATGGTGCGATATGGCTCTATCGGAATGTAGTTTATTGCAAACTCTCCGGTTAAAGAAAGTCTTATTGACCCAAACTCTGGCCAAACATCCCAGTTCATTATGTATTGTCTGAGAGCTTCTATGGTCTGGTTTAGGGCATATATATTAAGCGAATGCTCGCGCCTTGAAAACGAAAAGTCTATTAAAAATGGGATGTCAAGAAAGTGGTCTAAGTGCGAGTGTGTTACTATGACATGTTGTATGTTTAATAACTTCTCTTCTGGCAACACAAACACATTGCCTGCGTCAATCAGAAGCCCTTCAGGAAGGTAAAGACACATGGTGCTCCTTGACCCATCCCTTCCGCCTGACGAGCCAAGAACCTCGAATGCCCACTTCTCACTTTTCTTTTGCAACATAAACGCCCTCCCATTGTTCAGGTGGATTTAAAGCAAGTTTCTCGCTTCTTTCCATCAAAACTGACGAAGGACCATCGCCAAAGCGCTGATAGATAATGCTAAATAAATCCGCAGCTTCCTGAAATTGCCCTTTAAAGTAAAGCTCAAGTGCATCCTCATAAAGCTGCTTTATCTGCCTGTTAGCTTCTGTTGGGAGCATAAGTTCATATATTGTAGTAGCCTGAGCCTTACCCTTTACTGCAACTCTGTCTAACATTCTTATAACAAACCCATCCCCGAGCTCTCTCGCGGTGCTCTCACTTATTATTACACTGGTTTTATAAAACTTATTCAAGCCCTCGAGCCTTGAAGCAGTGTTTACCGTATCACCTATAGCGGTGTAGTCAAACCTAACCGACGAACCCATGTTGCCAACAACCGCATAGCCGGTATTTATGCCTACGCCTATACTGAGCTCTATGCCAAAGCTCTCCCTAAAGCCGACATTAAGCTCTTGGAGCTTCTCAAGCATCCTAAGCGCGCTCTTGCAAGCGCGGGCTGGGTGGTCTGAAAGGTCCACAGGAGCGTTAAAAATCGCCATTATAGCATCACCTATATACTTATCAAGCATACCCTTTTCCTCAAGGACAATTAAGGTCATAGGCTCAAGGTATTTATTGAGAATGTTAACAAGAGCTTCAGGCTCGAGCTTTTCTGACATGCTCGTAAAACCCCTCAGGTCAGAAAACAAGACCGTTACGTATCTTTTTTGACCGCCTAATTTCAAGCTATCCGGGTTCTTGATAACCAATTCTAAGAGCTCTGGTGATAGATAACTTGAAAACGCCTTTTTAACCTTACCAGCTTGCAATTCAGAAAGCGAAAACATCAAGCCTTCGGAAGCAACGTAAGAAAAAAGAAAAGTCAAAATAGAATAAAAAACGGGAAGATAAAAATTAAAATAAGCGAAAAGAATAACCCCACTGGCTAAAATCATAGATAGCCCAAAAGCAGCTAAATAAAGCCTCACCCTTAACCGTCTAAATAAAAAAACAACAAGCGACAAAATAGCCCCGGTTGCTACGTAGAGAGCGCCAACTAACTTATTTACGATGATAAAATCTCCATTCAGGAGATTAGATAGTGCGGTATAATGAAGAAAAACCCCGGGGGTAGAATAGTCAAGGGGTGTCGGTCTAATATCATAAATACCTATTTCCGTTGCTCCAATGAAAACAACGTCTTCTTTTGGAATGATTCTTCCCTTTACGACATCAACCGCTGAAAATATTTTCACCGAGGAAAATTCCGGGAAGTTAAGCAAAAAAGAGTTGCTCGCCGGGAATTCTTGATGTCCAATCCTTAGGTCCTCTATACCGTTTTTAGAAACTGAGAGCTCTACATCTTGGTTTTTATAAAGCCTATAAACCTGAAGCGCCATGGAAGGAAAAAAGTGTCCCTTAAATAAGAACGCGACTGGGTAGCGCCTATATAGACCATCGTGGTCAGGACGGGAATTAAAAGGCGCTTGCATGACGGCAGATGCGGCTATTAAATCTGTGTTAGTTTCCGCATGTGGAAATTCCTCCACAGAAACCTTTTCAGAAAGCTTTTTTACCCTTAAAAGCTCGCTTTGTAAAAGTATGTCAAAGTTGGAATTTTGCTGAAATGCGGTTGCTTCTTTTCGCAAGAAAAAGCCAAGCACGACATTATTAGCACTCTGGATAGCCCTTGCAAGCTCTTCATCGCTATTTGTAGGCTCAGAAAATACAACATCAAACGCAACAACCTTTGCACCAGAAAGATTTTCAACAAGCTTTGCAATTATTTTTCTATCCCAAGGCCACCTACCAAGCTCGTTGACGCTCTTTTCGTCTATGGCGACGATGGCAAGCGCTCTATCTGGCTTGTGAGCCCTACCCAACATCACCTTAGCCCTATATAGGACATCTTCTGCCCTTAGTTTTATTGATTCAATCGGCGCTGACGCGCCAAAAAAGAGAAAAACCCCGAAAAACAACCCCAGCAGATGAACGAAAACTATCTTGGACAAGGCGGGCTAACTTGCGGGTCCGGGGGAGCGTCTATGTCAACAATCGGTGCTCTATCGCGAGATAGAGGAAGGGTATCTATGCGTCTAACCTCTATGGAAGTTACGCTGTAAGTCGTTCCTTCCGTTGCCAAGACCCTAACAGCTGGATTTGAAACCGCGGAGAGCTCTACTGCGCCTGAGAGGACCTTGACCAAGGTGGAGGAATCTCTCACGTCTACCAAGAAGCGCGTGCCTTTAACGCCAAGGATGGCAGTTGGGGTTCTTATCTCAAGACCCTGACCTGCGCGAAGGCGCGTTATCTCAAAGAGCACCCTTCCTCGCGGGACATTCACCTTTCTTGAGTCTTGGTATTCAAGCACGTCGAGGCGGGTAAGCGGACCGAGTTCTGCCTTGCTACCGTCTACAAAAGATAGTTTTGCCTGAGATTCCGTCTTGGTGCGGACAATATCACCAACTGAAAGAGGGAAGTTTCTATTTGCAATCGGAACCGCCCTTACTTCACCTCTCTTAAGCCTATCAACTTTACCAGAAAAGTCATCAACTTTGCCAACCTCAGAGGCAAAGATTAGTTTAAACACCAAAAACACTAAGAACAGTCTCTTCATCTCACCCTCCTAAAATTTTCCTACGAGCTGAAGCGTGTAAAGATTCCTCGTATAAGAATAAAAATTTATAGAAGACAAATTTCTTAGAAAGGCATAGCTTAAAAGCAAATCTAAGTTTTTATGAATGCCGAAGTTAACAAAAGGAGAAGCTATAAAGAGAGCATCGCGGCGTTTTTTGTCAAAAACTTCGTTTTTGTTTAGGAAATTTGTCCCAATAAACTCAAAACTCATTCCAGTTGAAAGTCGCTTGTTAAGCGCGTAGTTCGCAAAAAACCTGGTGCTAACGGATGTTGAATCCCAGTTTTTGCCCTTTGTGTCCGTAAACCTTGCGTAAGCGTCCATTCCAAGATAGAGCTTTTCGCGAAAATACTCGTAAGAGTAAGAAAGCTGAGCAAAATTACCGTCGCGATTTTCAAAGCTAAAGGGCTCAGAGCGATAGTCCTGGATGCCAGCGCTTATACCCGGCGTTCCAAGGTCGGTGCGAAGATTAAGACCGGCTCTAAGGCTTGCAGAGTAAAAATCGCCCCCAAGAGTTGTAAAACTTCCCTCAACTGGAAAACCGATAGAGCCCGCCCTTGGCTCTAATTCAAGATTTGCAAACACAATATTGTAATCCGAGCCTTTTTGGTTGGAAGAGGCATAGAGCCTTGACCTAAATTTCAAAGGCTTTGAATTGTAGCTGCTATTTATGTTCACAAAGGTCTTCCAA